>CAYMLM010000133.1:5609-8076 GCA_964391385.1 uncultured Papillibacter sp. | reverse complement strand
CGATAATGAGCGGTGACTGGAGTTCAGACGTGTGCTCTTCCGATCTACATTATTTATGAGGTAAACAACAGAAAATGACTTGAAATAAAGACGAAGCGAAGGGAAACACGCAAACGACTGCGTGTTGGAGGCAGATGCATGCTCAGGAAAGTTAAAAGCTCCCTATCTCTAAAAATAACGGCGCTGTTAGTGATCATGATTGTGTTGTGCGCGGTGACGCTGGGAATAGCCAGCGTTACATTGTACCGGAGTGATTCCGTGGAAGCCAATGCGCGCCGCGCGCTTGACATCGCACACTCCACCGCCGCGCTGATCGAACCGGAACAATTCGCTCAGGTCATGAAAACACTGGAGAAAAACGAATACTGGTATATCGTCAAGAATAGCTTGGATGAAATCGCTGAACGGACAAATGTCGCCTATCTTTATGTGCTGGACGCGGATTATTCCGATGCGATGACATATTTTGGCGAGGGCTACAACCGCGCCACCAGCAGTGACGCCGAAATAGACCTCGGAGAAACAGAGCTTATTGTGATTGAGGGTGAAAACACCTACGCCGACGAAATGTTCGAGGTGCTGCGGGACGGCGTTCCCCGGGTCACCGATATTTATAAGTCCGGCGACTTCGGCACAATGGTATCGGGTTTTGTGCCCATTGTAGATCGGGGAGGCGCCGTGATCGGCGTGATTGGCGTAGACCTGAGCGTCAACGAGGTCATGCATGCAACCACCGGATTCGGCGTGCGTATTTTGCTGATTATCCTGGTTTTTTTACTGGTGTTCTCAATTTTATGCGCGGCCGTGATACGCCGACACATTGAAAGACCCCTTAAGGCCCTGACATTTGCGGCAGATCAGATGGCTGTCGGCGATGTGGACGGGGATGTGCGAATTGACGCCGGCCGTACCGATGAGATCGGTATTCTCTCAGCCTCCTGTGCAAAAATGTCCAACTACACGAAGCTGCAGGTGGCGCTTCTGAAACAGTTGGCTGACAGGGATCTGACCATGCAGGTGACATCCCGCAGCCCAAAGGACGCCATGAACATCGCCTTACAGAACACCGTGACAAACTTAAGCCAGGTAATAGGGGATATCCGGGAAGCGGCCATCCAGGTCGCCGCCGGCGCACAGCAAGTTTCAAATTCCAGCGGTGTCCTATCGCAGGGCGCCACAGAACAGGCCTGCGCTATCCAGGCGTTGACAGCCTCCATCGCGGAGATATCGTCTCAAACCGTACTCAATGCGGAAAATGCCAGGTCGGCAAATGATCTGGCACGAAGAGCCGAGGCTGATGCTGCTGAGGGAAACAGGCAGATGAATCATATGCTTGGGGCAATGGCCGATATAAACGAAGCCTCAGGCAACATCAATAAAATCATTAAAGTGATTGACGACATCGCTTTTCAGACGAATATCCTGGCCTTGAACGCGGCGGTGGAAGCAGCCCGGGCCGGCCAGCACGGGAAAGGCTTTGCGGTGGTGGCGGAAGAGGTGCGCAACCTGGCGGCCCGAAGCGCGGCGGCGGCACGGGAGACCGCGAACCTGATCGAAGGGTCCATTCGGAAAGTTCAGGACGGGACTAAGATTGCCAATGAAACGGCGACGGCCCTGGCGGAGATTGTAGGAGCTGTGGAGAAGGTGGTTTCCCTGGTGGAAGGCATTGCCGAAGCATCCAACGAACAGGCTTCCGGCATTTCCCAGATCAACGAAGGGATCGAACAGGTGTCCCAGGTAGTACAGAACAACACGGCCACTGCCGAGGAGAGCGCTGCGGCCAGCGAAGATTTATCCAGCCAGGCTGAATTGCTCAAGGAGCTGGTGAGCCGGTTCACGGTGGACCGGAGATCCAAAACCGCATCCGCCGGCAGGACGCAGCTTCTTCCAGCGGAAAACCGAACGAGATTGGTCGTCTAACGGCGGCAGCTGTCACCCATGTGACGCAGATTTGTCGATAAAGACGATGGGGCGTAAAATTAAAACTTCCGCTTAAATATTAACTGCGCGCGGATATGAATGGCTACCCCCGGATAGGACAGTGAAGAAATTGTCTTATCCGGGGGTTAAATAATAAGGCTCTGGACTGCTTAGTTCGGAGCCTTTTTATTTTTCCGCAATAACAATGACTTCGCCGATTTGCAGCCCGAAAATTCATACGGAAACAGAGTCTGTTCGTTTGAATTCGGTCCTGCAGCTTAAATTCGGAAGCATTATCGCACTTCCAGGTATTGACAATAATTGATAGAAATGGTAATATGTGGAAGCTGAGGTCATTTTATAAAACTTATATTAATTAAAGAGAGGATGTATTTTATGAAAAAAAGCAAAAAACGGGTTATAGTTTTTATCGTGACGCTGATGCTGCTCCTGACAATGCTGCCGTTCGGCTCAGTTGCCGCCGCTGCCGCTCCTGAACAAAGCGAACTAGATAATTCTACCAATTCCGTTGTAAACACTGGATGGC
>CAYMLM010000133.1:0-5509 GCA_964391385.1 uncultured Papillibacter sp. | reverse complement strand
CCGGATGGCCCGGATGGCCCGGATGGCCCGGATGGCCCGGATGGCCCGGATGGCCCGGATGGCCACCCGAGGATCCCAATGGGCCAGTTTGCGAAAACAAGATTCCATACAGTTTTGGTGTAGCCATCACCTATGAATCCAATGGCGCCGACGGTAATATCGATACCCAGACGTATACTTATGGTCTAAATTCTATGGCAAGGATTATCGATAATAACTTGGTCCGATCTGGCTACGCTTTCAGCGAATGGAACACGGAGTCCGATGGCAGCGGCACGGCTTATGAGCCGGGTACCTGGGTGACCATGAAGACCGATCTGTTGCTGTACGCAGTATGGGTCGCATCAGCAGCGGAATGAAACGGCTCTGATGGCCATTTAATTCCAAGACCACCTACTTTACTTTTAACACTGTCCTGAATGACGCCAAGGCTTCCGGGAGCACCGGAAGCCCTTTTTTTTGCAAAACGTCCTGTACTCAGAGGCCAAAGAGTATTGTTCTGCTCCGTACGGTATGGGTCGCGCACAGCTTTGCCATCCGTGCGCCCGATTAAGAATATTGCTTCTGTGGCGGAGATTTGCTTTCGGCCCGAACCTGACATGGCCGAAATTCATAAACGCTGCCGCAGAATCAGCTGCGGGCACTACTGCGGGCTGTAAACGAATCAATTTAAAAGCGAGCCGTGTGAAAAGTCGATGGCCGCGACAAAAATAATGGACGCCGCCCCTGGAAACAGCAATACCGGCAGTTGACATAACTGCCGAACCTGCTGCAGATCGCCTCCGGGCGGACCTGTTTAACAGCTCTATTCAGCCTTTAGATAGTCCCGGAATCCTGCGGAATACTCAATGCCGCCGTCTTTCATGACCCATGCCGCCTCGACGCCCTCCAGGCTGTCGATCAGCCGGCGGCCCTCGCCGAGCGGCATGTTGAATACGGCGGTGGACAGCGCGTCCCCCAGGCCGGAGTCGCGGCATAAAACCGTCACCTGCGCAAAGTAGGCGGCCGGCATCAATGTGCCGGGGTCAATAATGTGGTGGTAACGGGCGCCGTTTACCGTGTAATAACGCTCGTAGATCCCGCTCGACACGACGGACAGGCCCTTTATAAGTACCGTGAATATCTCCGTCAGATCGCTGGATTTGTCCGGGTTCTGCACGCCGATCGTCCAGCGCGTATCGCCGTTTGCGCCGGGGACGAGCTTTTCTCCGATGGCCCGGATGTTTCCTCCCACGCTTATAAGCAGAGACTTCGTGCCCTGGTCCTCCAGATAAAGCGCGACCTGCTCGAGGGCATAGCCCTTGGCGACGGCGCCGACGTCGAGCCGCATCTCCGGATCTTTCAAATAGACGGTCGACGCCGCTTCATCGATGACGACGTCGCGTATATCCGTGTGCCGGGACGCCTCCGTCAGAAGGTCCATCGTCGGCAGCTCGGCGTTTTCCGGGTCGTCGAGTCCCGCCTCCCGATACTCGTGCCAGATGCCGAGCACCGCGCCGAGGGCGACGTTGAACTTGCCGTCCGTATTTTCGCAGAGGTCGCGGGCAAATAAAAGCAGGTCGATGATGCGCCGGTCGACGGCGACGGGACCGACGCCCGCGTTGTCGTTGATCGTCTTGACGTTGTTTAAGCCCTCGTAATCGTTGTAGATGTCGTAGAGCTGATGATAAGCTTCGAGCCGGGAGCGCACCTGTTCGGCAAAATCCAAAAATTGCGCCTCGCTGTCACCGTAGCCGACGATTGTCGTCACGGTATCGAAGAGCGTCAGGAATTGCGCCTGATACCGGTTGTTCTTCGGGACGGGAGCGCTTTCGCACCCGGAGGTCAGCGCAAGGAGCAAAACGAGGCACAGTGCGGTTATTTTTTTCAATGAACTCACCTGCGATGCTTTAGGATATTTAAATCGGAGAGGCGGGCGCCTCTCCGATTCCCATAAATTCAGCCGGTTTATGCGGCGGCTTTATCGATGACCGTCAGGAAATCGGTGACATGGACCGTAACGGAAGCCGTCAGGTCGGACTCCGCGGCGCGGCCTTCTTCGTCCAGCGCGATCCCCTGGACCTCGGCGTTTGTTTTGCCGGTCACGTAAGCCGCGAATGCCGCCGCCTGCTCGTACCATTCCCTGCCGATGCCGGAGACGGCTTTCATGCCGTAGGCGTCCCCAAGCTCGTTTTTCGTCTGCGGCGCGACGGTCGGGTCCGTCGTGAGCTTCCCGGTTGCGTCAAAGTTCACATTTGACTGGGAGGCGTCGATGATGCAGCTTGTGATGACGCCGCCGGCATCTGTTGTCAGCGCGGCGTAGGTAGAATAGATCTGCGCGAGACCGTCTGCCTCCGCGGTGGCGTTTGTCGACTTGGCGATGTTCGTCACGGTGGCGATGCTGACCTTGTCGCCAGCCGCCGCGCCGAGCTCGGCAGCGCTGGCGATGGCCTTCTGGACACCGGCGATGAAGTCCGTGACGTGGACCGTAACGGATGCCGTCAGATCCGCGCCGGTCGGGTAGCCCTCTTCGTCGACCGCAATGCCCTGGACCTCCTGGGCCGTCTTGCCGATGACATACTGGGCGAACGCGGCCGCCTGCTCGTTCCACTCCTTGCCGATGGACGAGACCTTGCCCATGCCGTACTCGGCGCCGAGCTCGTTCTTTGTTTTGAACGTGGCGTCCAGCGGTGTGACAAGCTCGCCGGCCGCGTTGAAGCTGACCTTCGACTGAGCCTGGTCGATCATACAGTCAACGATCTTCCCCGCGCTGTCGACCGTGAGGGCGACGAGAAGGGAATCCGCCTGCGCCAGCCCGTCGGCTTCGGCGGTGGCGTCCGTCGACTTCGCAATGGAATTGATGACGGCGAAACCAGTCCTGACGGCATCGCCGCCGGCCGCCCCTGTGCCGGAAGGCGCTGCCGACGGTTCGGCTGAGGCGGGCTGCGACGGCGCCGCGGACGGCTCCGCCGGGGTTTTCGGGCCGCAGCCGGCCATAAGCGCAGCCGCAAGCATGAAAACCAGTAAAAGTGCTGTAAACTTTTTCATTTTTCCTCCTAAATTGTCGGTTGATTTATTTAAGGCGCAATCTCAAAATACCGAAGGGATATCCGGAAAATTGAAACCGCAATACCTGTTACAATACGCGTTCGGGACCAGGAGCCGGATAAAGCCCGGCGGGCGGTTTTCATCGCGGGCCCCAGCCCGGCAGCAGGCTGCCCAGAAAAACGAGGACGATGTGAACCGATATTATCAGCACGAAGTTTTTGATGGAGACGATAAAGGTCTCTTCCTTGACCTGCTTCTTAAAAAACACGCGGATGTTTTTCTGAACGGGTATCAGCGTGACGAGAAGTATCAGGCTCAGCGGCGACAGATAGCGGAATATGACCATCGCGATGACCGACATGTATGCCGCGTAGTATAAAAACGCAAAGAGATGCAGGGCGTACTTTTTTAAATAGAACGGCAGCGTATACCGGTTGACCCGCGCGTCGTGCTCGACGTCGCAGATATTGTTGGCCAGCATGATGTTTGCCGTGAGGCAGAACGGCAGAACCGCCAGAAGGACGAAACCGATTGCCGGCATGACGTTTACCTGCAGCCAGACGCTTTCGGCCGAAATCGAGTATGTCAGCAGATCGGACGGATCGTTGATGTAGATGAGGATAAACGGGATCAGCGCGCCGTAGAAAAATCCCGAGGCGATTTCCCCGTACGGGCCGTGCGACAGGGGAATCGGCCCGAAGGAGTAGATGACGCCGAAGAAAAAGCACAGGCCGCCGGCCAGGAGCACGACGATGTCCGTCAGGAGGACGAGGTATATGCCGAGCGAGACGCTGAGCAGGAATAAAGCCAGCGTGATGAGCAGCGCCGTTCGCCTTGTAAACTGGAGGGTCTGATGGTTCTTTTTCGTGTCGTTGTAGTTGTTGATCGTCGTCGCCGTCAGGTCGAACAGGAACATGCCGGCAAAGAAGACCGCCGAGCGGAGCGGGTCGATCCGCTTGTCGTTTAACACGAGGTACGCAAGCGTCAGCAAATACGGGAAGATGCTTGTTATCTTCGTTTTGATCTCGACGTAGCTCAATAACCTTGCCATCATACGCATCAAATACTTCCATTATCGGTCTGTTTAAGAGCCGCTGCACAAATCGCGTTGCAACCGACTTGCGGTTTGCGCATGGGCTGTTTCAGGCCTTTTGACCGGCCGCCCGGCCCAAAAGACGCGCGAGCAGCTCAAATTTTTCGGAGCTCACATTTAAGGATTCTAACTGTGTCATGGTTTTTTTATACAACCGGTTAATCTTCGCGTGCGTATAGGCAAGCCCGCCGGCCGCCTCCACAGCGTCCTTCAGCCGGGCCGGCGCCAGCCCCGCCTCGATTTTGCCGGACAAGGTACTGTCCGTGTTCAGCGCGTGAATCAGTGGCAGAGTGACAACGCCGCGGCAGCAGTCCGACAGGACGGGCTTTTTCGTCATTTTCTCAGTGGCTTCGTAGTCGGCGCAGTCGTCGGCCAGCTGAAAGAGGACACCGATATTATTGCCAATTTTTACATAAATATCTTTCGAAGCCGTCAACTCGTCGGAAAACAGAAATCCCGTATGAAAACAGGCCTCGAAAAGCGCCGCCGTCTTGCCCCGGATGATCCGGAAATACTCGCGTTCCGACAGGCGGTAATTGTGATTGTTTTGATTTTGACGAAGCTCGCCGAGGCAGACCTCCGACAGATATCCGGGGAAGGACCGCCCCGCTTCCTCGCGCCTGTTTTCGGGCGGCGTGACAGTCGAGAGGAATTCAAGCGCCGCGCAAAACAGCCAGTCGCCGCACAGCACGGCATATTTCTCGCCGAATCTCTTGTGGAGCGCGTCGATCCCGCGCCGTTTGTCGGCGTTGTCTATGATGTCGTCGTGCACCAGCGTCGCCAGATGCAGCAGCTCCGCCGCCGCCGCCGCTTTCACGGCGTCCGGGTTTATCAGGCCGTCGCTTCTGATCGCGCAGGCCAGAAGGGCTCGCGCCCGTATCATTTTCCCGGCCGCTCCGGCCAGATGCGCCGTCATCTGCCGGATGGCGGCCGGCGCCTTTTTCAGCAGCCGCCTGACCTGTTCGGCCGTCAGGGCAACGGCCGCGTCGTAGCGGAGCGCCTCGGGCAGCGGCAGCCCTTTGGATGAATCAGTCATGATAGATGTACAACCGCCTTACCCAGCCGATTTTGCCCCAGCCCTTTTTCAGGAGCGGGGAGACGTAGTAGTCCAGCCCGAACACCTTGCCGGCCCCGAACAGCAGGGCGACCGCGCCGAAAAGCATCCAGAAGCTCGACAGGTAAAGCCCCGTCGTCGCCGCGAACATCAGCAGCAGGACAATCGACACAAGGCTCGCGAGCGTCGTGAGAAGCCCGCCCATCATGGCAAGGCCGATCAGGATCTCCGCGAGGACGATGAAAATCTGCATAGCCTGCGCAAGGCCCGGATGCGCCAGAAGGACGTTCGTCACAAACGCGTTCATAAGCGGGATATCGAGCTTGAAGGCATAG
>CAYMLM010000132.1:0-8131 GCA_964391385.1 uncultured Papillibacter sp. | reverse complement strand
CCAGACGTTTGTCGATCAGGGGTACGACGGCCTGATCTTCGACCCCGACGTGACCTTGTATCCGCGCATCGTGGAGATCATGAGCGACGCCGACTGCAAATGGGTTTCCGGCCTCGGCCAGGCCCGCGATTACGCCGGCGACAACCGCCTCTACCAGCCGACCGTCGGCTTCAACTTCGTCGAGGACGGCGTGGACCTGATGGATAAGCTTGTCGAGTGGAAGGACGCGACGTGGCCGGACGTATCCTGGGACAAGGTCGGCGTCATCCATGTGGACTTCGGACTTGCCCAGGAGGTGCACCAGCGCCAGCTCGGCTCGGAGCAGGAGTGGGCCCGGCTCCATCCGGAGTTCGGCGCGTATGACCCGGCGGTGGATGTCAATCCCAAGAACTACTGGATTGTCGACACGGCCACCGGCAATATGGATCAGGTCACGGCGCAAAACCTCGCCACGCAGGTCATCTCGTCCACGACCGGCATCGAGGTCTGGCTCATCCCCACGGCCGTTGACGACTACTGCATGGGCGTAGCCAACGCGGTCACGAATCTCGGCCTGACGGAGACGTGCTGTACGGTCTGCTGCGGCGGCTCCAACCTCCCCATTCAGTTTGACAACGGGCAGTTTGACGCGTGGCGGTACGCCAAGTTTACGGCTCAGAACATCTTCGCGGAACCGATCATCAACCAGCTGTGGGCCTACATGGCCGGGCAGTCCACGCCCGACACGATCTGGCCGGACTGGGTCAACATCAACGACAAGGGCGACAAGCTCGACGCGAGCGGCAACGTTGCGGAGGAGCACTTCTACGCAAGCGTGAAGCTGCCCTCGGCGTGGATCGACAAGGACAACTACAAGCCCTATCTCGAATGGACGGACCTGCACGCCTACGGCCCCAGCGCCGAGGGACATTACAATTACGAGCCCGTCACGGATCTGAGTCTTTTTTCGGCGCGCGGGGAGATTCCCGACTATTACAGCGTCAAGGGGGGCGGCTGATTGACGAAATCCGCGCCGATACATATGTGAGGCGGCGCGGCGCTTTGCCGTCAGACGCCTGAGCGCAGGCATCAAATACGCCGCGGTACAGGGGGTCTTGCAAAAGACGCCGTCCTGCAGCGCCCCCTCCCCCCGCAGCGTCACGCCGAGTCGGACATCAGACAAACAGGAGGAACGCTCAATGAATTGGCACGAATATGTGGCCGAAACCGGAAAAGTCCCGGACTGGCCCTACGGCCTCAAATACGGTAAGGAAAACGTCGTCACGTCCGACGTGCTGGTGCTCGGCGGCGGAGTGGCGGGCTGCCGGGCGGCGATCGCGGCGCGGCAGCGCGGGGCGACCGTCGTGGTGGCCGACCGCGGCTTCTCGAAGCGCAGCGGCGAGGGCGGCGCGGGCGTCGACCACTGGCACGGCGCCGTCACAAACCCATGCTCGAAGGTTACGCCGAGGATGTACTCCGAGGCGGCGATGGAGACCACGGACGGCTATACGAACGGTCTGGCCCGCTATATCGTCGGCAGGGAAGGCTACGACACGCTGCTCGAGGCCGAGCGGATGGGGGTTCAGATCCGGGACGAGGAGGATGAGTTTGAAGGCAGCCTCTTCCGCGACGAGGAAACGAAGCTCATGTTCGCCTACGACATCGAAAACAAGCATTGCCTGCGCATCTACGGCTACAATATCAAGCCCTGCGTGGATGCGGAAATGCGCCGGCTCGGCGCCGAGGTCTACGACCGCGTCTGCGTGACCTCGCTTTTGACCGAGGGCGGCGCCCAGGGTGCCCGCGTCGTCGGCGCGACCGGTATAAACGACCGAACGGGCGAGTTTTACATATTCAGGGCCAAAGCCGTCATCGTCAGCACGGGCCGCTCAAACCGCCTGTGGAGCTTCGCGCCGGAGCTGACGGAGAGCCAGACCATGAGCAACCTGAACCAGACGTGTATGGGACATACGATCGGCTGGCGGGCCGGCGCGGAGCTGACCATGATGGAGCAGAGCGGGCCGCATGTGCTCACCGGCATGGGCTACGCCCCGTACAGCACCGGCAACAACAACAATACGTACCAGGGCTCGCCCGTCGTCGACAAAAACGGCAGGCCGGTCCACTACGCGACGGCGTTCGGCGCGCTCATCGACAATGAAAGGGACATCTTCATGCCGTCGGAGGAGGGCTCCTTCGTCATCGGGCACGGGATCGCGCTCGATCACGGACAGATGGCAAAATACAAGATCACGGGGACGGACCCGGAGCTTTGGGCGAAGGTCAAAAGCGGCGAATTCGAAATGCCGTTTTATGTCGACTGGTCGCTTCTCAGCGAGAGCTCCCGCCGGATCATCTTCGGCCTGATGCTCGCACACGAGGGCAAATGCCGCGTGCCGATCTACAAGAACCTGACGGGCTGGGGCTTCGATCCCGACAGGGATATGCTCCAGTTCCCGATCGCCGATTACAGCAAGGGACCGCTCGACACATCGTGGTGCGGGCCGGATCAGGCGCCGCCGAAATGGCGCAACGGCGGCGGCGGCTTCCACGTGGACTGGCGGCTTCAGACGAGCCTTCCGGGCCTCTTCGCGGCCGGCTGCGGGCCGCTGCCGAGCCAGGGCTGCCACGGCGAGTCGCAGACAACCGGGCGCTACGCCGGACGGCAGGCCGCCGTTTTCGCGCGCGCTCACGAGGCCGTCGAGCCCGACCCGGAGCAGATCGCCCGCGAAAGGGAGCGCTGCTACGGGCCGGTCAAACAGTGCGGAGATATCGGCTGGAAGGAGCTCAACTACGCGGTCTCGCGCCTGATGCAGGACTACTGCGGGGAGTATAAGACGGAGCATACGCTCGACCTCGGCATCCGCAGGATGAGAGACCTTCTGGAAACCGAGGGGCAGCGCACGTATGCCTCGAATCCGCATGAGCTGGCCAGGGTCATCGAAAGCCTGTCGCTCGGCGAGCTCGGCATCGCTTTCATGGAGGCGGCCAAAGCCAGAAAGGCCAGCTGCAGGGTCCTCAATTTCTACCGCAGCGACTTTCCGGAGGACACGGAGGATTGGCACTGCCTCGTTGCCATCAGCCAGAAGGACGGCGCGGTGCGCGCCCGCAAGGTCCCCGTGGACTATCATCTCCGGGCCCCGTTTTCTGGCGATCTGGAGGACAATTATCAGCGTTACGCTGAGCTCGGCTCACAGGAGGTAAATATATGAACGCATACGCTATGCCCAGCCAGACCGGCCCCTGCCGGGTCTTGTCCTTTGACGCGGCGCTGTGCGTCGGCTGCAACCGCTGCGTCAACGTCTGCCCGACGGACGTCATGATCCCGAACCCGATCAAGGGACGGGAGCCGATCGTCGTGTACGCCGAGGAGTGCTGGTTCTGCGGCGGCTGTGTCGAGGAATGCCAGAACGGCGCGCTCACGCTCGTCGCGCCGGCCAAGCAGCGCCTGTCGACGATATGGAAACGCAAGGACACGGGCGAGGAATTTCGCGTGGGCATGAAAAATCCCCCGCCGCCGAACACGACGCCGCCGTCGGGCAACAGATAGGCTTAAGCGGCGATAAGCCCGGGTCTCTTCAGGGATGACAAAAACATCTGCAGGACGCCTTGAGCGATTGCGTCTTGCCGGCGGCTCGCCATATCGCGCGGGCAGAATGCGTGACGGCAAATTTGGTGCCGCGGGGACAGTCTAAAGCAAAAAAAGATATGATACCATATTATATAGAAAATATATCCAATATGAAGGATGTGAGAATATGTATCACTTCAGACCTGTAACCGAGCGGATCGCGCTCATGCGCGAGCGCATCCGAAACCGCGTCATACGGCTCGATTCGGAGCGCGCGATGGTCGTCACCGAGGCGTTTAAAAGCTGCGAGAACCTCGTCCCCGTCATCCGAAGGCCGACGATCCTCAAGGCCGTGGCGTCGGGGGTCACGCTGCGCGTCGAGGATTTCGACGTTCTGGTTGGCAACCGGGGCCGGTATTTCTCCAGCAACGTTTGTTATCCCGAGATCAACGAGGGTCCGGGCTGGGCCGTCGACGCCATCCGCAGGGGCGAATGGACGATCCAAGAGGACGGGTTGTATCACAATCCCGAAACGGAAGACCTCCGGCTGTCCGCGTCCGTGGAGGACGTGGAAAACATCGAAAGCATACAGGAATTCTGGAAGCATAAAACCTTCGACTGCATCGGGGACGGCTGGGCCCCCGCCGGGATCGACGAGCTGTGCCGCCTCGGCGCGACGAAGCACTCCGTATTCATGCGGCATCTGATCGGCTGCCGGCCGGGCCATCTCATCGCCGGCTACGGCAAAATCATCAACGTGGGTTACGGCGCCATCCGGAAACAGGCGCAGGACTGGCTGGACGAACACTTCGGCAACGTCATGGGCGCCGACGTCAAAAAGAACCTGTTTTATTCCTCCGCCGACATCGCCTGCGACGCGGCAATCCTTTTCGTCCGCCGCTACGGCGACGAATGCCTCAAAAAGGCGGAAAATGAAAAAGACCCGAAGAGGCGGGCGGAGCTTGAAAAAATGGCGGACGGCCTGTACTGGATCTCCGAAAAGCCTGCCCGCACCTTCTGGGAGGCGGCGCAGGCCGCGCTCCTTTACGACCTGCTGATGTATCACGACGGCTGCATGGCCTTCTCCATCGGCCGGTTCGACCAGTTCACCTACAAGCAGTTTAAAAACGACATTGAAAACGGGACGCTCACGCTCGACGAGGCGCAGGAGATCGTCGACGCGTTCTTTTTAAAGATCAACAGCTTTTACGGCGGAGGGACGCAGTATCTCGTCCATATGATCGGCGCGAACACGTACCATCACACCACGATCGGCGGCGTGGACAGGGACGGGGCGGACGCCACCAATCCGCTCAGCTATATGGTGCTCGAATCGATCGCGCGCCTCAAGCTGCACGACCCGACCATCTCCCTGCGCATCGATAAAAATACGCCGAAGGATATCTGGGAGCTGGCCATCGAAACGACGAAAATCGTCGGCGGGCTGCCCCTTTTCCAGAACGACGACGTCATCATCCAGGGACTGATGCGCGAAAACGGCTTTGCGCTCGAGGACGCGCGTGACTACGCGATCATGGGCTGTCAGGAGATCATGGGTCCCGGCAACGAATACCCGTGCGCCAACGGCAATACGGCCCCCTATTCGAGCCTGCACTACGGGACCGTCTTCAGCATGGCCATCAACGACGGCAAAAACCCGATAAACGGCGAGCAGTGCTCCGTCCATACGGGCTGCCTGTACGAGATGAATTCCATCGGGGAGGTCCGCGAGGCGATGAAAAAGCTCGTGGTCTATCTCATCAAGCTGCAGGTCAGCGTCGACAACTACACGGAATACCTGCATCAGATTTACGGCACGGAAAACCTCATCTCCCTGAGCATGGAGGGCTGCATGGAAAACGGCGCGGACTGCACCTGGGGCGGCTGCAAGTACAATTCCTACGGCGGTACGGCCACGGGCCTTGCCACCATCGCCGACTGCCTGACCACCATCAAATACATGTGCTTCGACAGGAAGCTTGTCACGACGCGCGAGCTGTACGACGCCGTCATGGCCAACTGGGAGGGGTATGAGCCGCTGCGCCAGCAAATTCTCACCGAGGTCCCGCACTACGGGAACGGCGACCCCTATGCCGACATGGAGATGAAGTGGATCTGCGACACGTACTACGACGCCTGCAAGCAGTGCTGCAGCATGCGCACGAACAACTACAAGGCCGGACTGTACGGCGCGTCCGACCACGTCACGCAGGGCTATACGACCTGGGCCACGCCGGACGGCCGCCGGACGGGCGAGCCGATCGCCGACGCGAGCTCCCCGGCCCAGGGCCGCGACTTAAACGGTCCGACCGCCGTGTTCGCGTCCTCCGTGTGCTTCGACCACTCGAAGTTCATGGACGGCCTGGCCGTCAATCTGAAGATCCATCCGACGACCTTAAACGGCCGGGACGGCATCGAAAAGCTGCGGGACATGACGCTGACTTATTTTGAAAGCGGCGGCATGGAGGTGCAGTACAACGTCGTGTCGGCCGACGTCCTGCGCGCCGCGCAGAAGGACCCCGACGAATACAAGGACCTGATCGTGCGGATCGCGGGCTACAGCGCGTACTTCGTCGAGCTGAGCCCGGACTGCCAGAACGACCTGATCAGCCGGCACGACCATCTGGTCGGCTGACGCGACGCTCCTTTAATGCGAATGCGCGGACGAGTGTCCGCGCATTTGCATTTAGAATATCAATTAAGTTATGGCCTACTTATTGTCTACGCCGTACATGTGGCAGGCCAGGTCGACGAGCTTTGTGGCGTAGCCGATCTCGTTATCGTACCATGCCACAAGCTTAACGAGGCCCTCGTTGAGCGCCATGCTGGCCTTTGCGTCGAAAATGCTCGTGTGGGTATCGCCGAGGAAATCCATGGAGACGGCGTCGAAATCGACATATTCGATGATGCCCTTAAACTCGTTTTCAGAGGCCCTTTTCATCTCCGCGCAGATTTCGCCCAGCGCGGCCGGTTTTTCCAGGCTGAGCGTCACGTCGACGACCGAGACGTCGGGCGCCGGGATGCGCATCGACAGGCCGGTGAGCTTGCCCTTCAGCTCCGGTATGACAAGCCCGACGGCTTTGGCCGCGCCCGTGGAGGACGGGATGATGTTGTTGAGGATCGAGCGGCCGGCGCGCCAGTCCCTGGGGGACGGGCCGTCAACCGTTTTCTGCGTGGCGGTTGTGGCGTGGATCGTCGTCATGAGGCCTTCTTTTATGCCGAACTTGTCGTGGACAACCTTCGCGAGGGGCGCCAGACAGTTTGTCGTGCAGGAGGCGTTTGATACGACGTCCATATCGGGCCGGTACGTCAGGTGGTTGACGCCCATGACGAAAGTCGGCGTATCGGTGGCCGGCGCCGATATGATGACCTTCTTTGCGCCCGCGGCGATATGCTTTCTCGCCGCCTCGCTGTTTGTGAACAGGCCCGTCGATTCGATGACGTAATCGGCGCCCAATTTTCCCCACGGCAAATTCGCCGGGTCCTTTTCAGCGGTGACGGCGATTTTTCGGCCGTTGACGATCAGATACCCGTCCTCATGGGAAACCTCGCCCTTAAACCTGCCGTGAACGGAATCGTACTTGAAAAGGTATGCCATATATTCGGGATCTATAAACGGATCGTTGATGCCCACAAACTCAATCTCGCTGCGTAGAACTCCCTGCCTCAGTGCAAGCCTTCCGATCCTTCCGAATCCGTTTATGCCGACCCTCATTGTCATTGTGATCTCCTTTCGGTATGCCGATATTCTCAAACATGCCATACGTTTGTAGTCTCATTATAGTACAACGGCTTTTTTTTGTAAATACATTGCTTTATCCCCAGGCGTTTCCTCAGGCCGCCCATTTGCGGGTTGACATCCCGCATGGTCCGTAACTAACCGCGGACCCAGCGCAGGGCGGTGTGGCGGCGTTTGCCGTCCTTTCCGATGCGCACGGGGTCGGCTGTCAGGACGAGCGCGTTCCCGCCGTCCTCGAAACGGACGTAACGCTTCTGGCGGCTGCCGATCCAGTTGGGGATAAGGCTGAACTCGAGCTCGTGGTAGACGATCTGATTTTCCTCGTCGACGGTGAAGCGCCCGGCGTACGCGAACATGCCGCGCGCGGCGGCAAGCGTCTGCTCGTCGGTGCCGAGCTCCGTGTCCGGGATGTCGTAGCGCGGCCGGCCCGCGCGCAGGATCTCTACGGATACCCAGCCGTCCTGCGAATAGCAGATAAACCCGGTCGCGCCCCCTCCCATGATATGGACGGTCCGGCCGTCCTCGTCCGTCCCGGTGAATGAATCCAGCTTCCATGTGCCGAGCAGTTTTTCCTTCAGCATGTTTGTTCCTCCTGATATGTTTGTGATGCTTCATGCGTCGGCATGGCCGACGACGCTCACCCTTTTTCTTGGATGGTAACGCATATTGGCCTGAAAATCAACTCCCGCGCAGTGCGGCGGTTGTTTTTTCATCATTTTCAGGGTAACAGACAGCAAAAGGCCCGCGCCCGGGCGCTGTCTTTTGCGCAAAGTGCGGACAAAGTGCTAATTCGGGTCAAAGCCTCGCAGAGTTTCCGTCGCGCACGACGGAAATAAGATTAA
>CAYMLM010000131.1:2336-8132 GCA_964391385.1 uncultured Papillibacter sp. | reverse complement strand
ATCACCGACAGCCCCTCGGGCTTCGACACGCACCGGGCCGACGGAAATAGCGCAATCTCCGACGCGCCGAGCTCCACGGATTTTTGGACGGCCGTCTCCAGGCGGTCCCCTTTCGCGAAGGCGATATACGCGGCGCAGGCGACGGTCGGCTCACTGACGGTCGGCGTTATGTCGACGATCTCGGCCTCGGCGCCGTCGTCGGTCAGCTCGGTCAGGCGGCAGACGTAGTCCGTTCCGTTCCCGTCGCAGACGGTAAAGCTCTCGCCCCTGCGGATGCGAAGGGCGCGCAGATGCTCCGTCTCCCTGGCATTCAAATACGCTGCGCCGCCGAAGATGTTGGACGCAGTGACAAAAAACCTCGGCATCCGTTTTCACACCACCTTTTCTGTCGTTTCATTCTAACAGATTGACTGCACTCTGGCAATACGAACCGCATAGTATAATTTAGTCCAAGTCGTGCGATTGACCGGCTTGTGGACAACTCCGCGCAGAAACCATATAAGGACGGATGTTTATGGACCCGGACGAGTTGAACGGCTGTAAAGACAAGTTTGACGCCGTATGGCGCCGCGTGATGTCCGACAGCGCAAAAGACGCGCAGCACTCCGTCGGGAGACCCAAAACGCACGACCCCGGCGCGGCGGAGACCGGTCGCCTGCGGTCGTTTATGGACGGCGAGGCAGCCGACGCGCAGATTTACGGCCTGCTGGCCCGCAAATTCCGCGGCTGCGCGCGTCAGACGCTTTCAGGCATCTCTTCCGACGAACGATGTCACCTGAAAAAACTGAAGGCCAAATACTTCATACTTACAGGCAAAACGTATGCGCCCCCCGCTTCGTGCCCTTTCACCCGCAACGTACCCGAAACGCTCCGCCTGAAGCTCCTCGGCGAGGCGGAAGGCGCGCAGGCTTATCTCGGTGCCGCGGACGAAACGGTATACGCCGACCTGGCGGAGACATACAGGGCGCTGGCGGCGGACGAAACGCACCATTCCCGGCTGCTCGGCGACATCATAGAGACCTTGTTTTAAACGGTCAGCCATACATATCATGCCGGGATTCCGGCATGATATGCTTTTTTTTAGGCTGCCGCCCTATGCTCTGTCTGTCGGCTGCACTGCATACCCTGTGTTAGCTCTAGCGCTTTGGACCTTCCCGCCGGAATGTGACTATCCATTTTTCAGTCTGCCACAGTTGACAAAAAACCGTTGAGAAACTAGAATTATTTAATAGCAGTACGACAGCACTGACGAAAGGGGCCACATTCATGAGCCAGCTCAAGTATCCGCTTTTGTTCGAACCGATAAAAATAGCCGCTGAACTGTTTAGAAACAGGCTGTTTGCGTCCCCACAGGGGTATGCCAATACCCCTCCCGACCGGTTCTTGACTGACGATATAACGAGCTTCTATGAGACCAAAGCCCGCGGCGGTTTTGCCTCCGTATGCGTCGGAGATTGCATCGTTGACATGGAAACGGGTCGGTGGAACGATTTTGCGTCCCCAATCAACGACATGCGAATGCAGCCGTGCTACTCAAAAGTTGCCAGCGCCATTACGCGCCACGGTGCGGTGGCCGCGGTGGAACTGTCCCACACCGGCATGTATTCCAAAGCGGTCAAGGAGGACGGCAAACCGCTGTACGGTCCCGTTGAGATGGACGGCAGATACGGACACGTGCTGGAAATGCCGGAGGAGCTTATCTTACATATCATAGACGCATTCGGCAGCGCGGCCGCTTTGGCCAGGCAATACGGCTTCCGCATGGTGACGATCCACGGCGGCCACGGCTGGCTGCTGCAGCAGTTTTGGTCCCGGCAGGTCAACACACGCAAAGACAAATGGGGCGGCAGCTTTGAAAACCGCATGCGCCTGCCGCTGGCCGTCGTCGACAGCATCCGGAAGGCCGTCGGGAAGAACTTCCCCATCGAATACCGCATGAGCGGTTCGGAAGCGGACCCCAACGGATACGATATCGACGAGGGCATCGGGTTCGCCAAAGCGCTCGACGGCAAGGTTGATATTATCCATGTCTCGACTGGTAACCATGAAGTCGAATCATCGACGATCGTCACCCATCCGAGCATGTTCCTGCCGGAGGGGGTCAATCTCAAATACGCCGCCGCGATCAAAAAGCATGTCAAAACGCCCGTCGCGACCGTCGGCGCATATTCGGATCCGGACTTTATGGAAGAGGTGGTCGCGTCCGGCCAGGCCGACATCATCGCGATCGGGCGCCAGTCACTGGCCGACCCGGATCTGCCCCTCAAGGCACGGACAGGCCGCGGCGACGAAATCCGCAAGTGCCTGCGCTGCTCGGCCTGCTTCGAATCCGCCGGTGCATACCGCCTTCACCGCTGTGCCGTCAACCCCGTTATCGGGCACGAAAACGAAGCGCGCTTTCTGCCCCCTGCCAAAGATATAAAGAACGTGCTCGTCGTCGGCGGCGGCGTCGCGGGTATGCAGGCCGCACTGACCGCGTCCCTGCGCGGTCACAGCGTCATCCTCTGCGAAAAGCGCGGCAGGCTCGGCGGCGCGCTCCTGTGCGAGGAGCACATCCCATTTAAGCAGAGGCTTAAGGCATATCTCGAATTTCAGGCACATATGCTCGCCAAAGCAGCCGTCGATATCCGGCTGAACACGGAGGTTACGCCGGAATATGCCGAATCGCTGCGCGCGGACGTTCTCATCGCCGCGCTCGGCGCGTCCTCTGTAAAACCGCCGCTCAAGGGCATTGACCTGCCCAACGTCGCCAGCGCGGAGGACGTCTATTACCACCCTGAAAAGGCCGGCAAAACGGTCGTCATTATCGGCGGCGGTCTCGTCGGTGTCGAGCTCGGCATTTTTATGGCGATGGAGCATCGGACTGTCACGATTGTCGAAATGCTGCCGAAGCTGTCGGTAAACCCATTCGGTTTTCATACGCTCGCGCTCATGGAGCAAATCAAAAAGCTTGATATCACGGTCCATACGTCGACGGTTTTACAAGAAATAACCCCGACAGGCGTCACAGCGGTAAAGGCCGGCGGACGGCTGACGCTTACCGCCGATACGGTCATCTACGCGGTGGGACAAAAACCGCTGTGCGACGAGGCCGCTGCACTGCGTGGCTGTGCCGGGGAATTTTATCAGATCGGCGACAGCGTCACGCCGGAAAACATTCTCGCCGCCACACAGACCGCGTGGACGATTGCACGGGACATCGGCAGATAAAAAAATCAATTTGAAAGGTGAATTATATGAGTCAGCTCAAGTATCCGCATCTGTTCCAGCCGATCAACATCGCCGGAACGCAGTTTCGAAACAGACTGTTTGCCTCCCCGCAGGGATATTACAATATCGGCCCCGACCGGTTCCCGAACGACGACATGACCGGTTTCTACGAAACCAAAGCCAGGGGCGGCTACGCGGCCGTCTGCATCGGCGACTGTATCGTGGAGTGGGAGCATGGGCGGCACTACGACTGGCTGTTCCCCATACACGACCTCAGACTGCAGCCGGGTTTGTCGAAGGTGGCCAGCGCCATCCGGCGTCACGGCGCGGTGGCCTCGGCGGAGCTGTCGCACGCCGGTATGTATGCGCACGCGTCGCACGACGCCGGCGCGCAGCTCTACGGACCTGTCGAGATGGACAACAAGTACGGGCACGTCCTGGAGATGCCGGAAGAGATGATTTTACATATCATCGAGTCCTACGGCAGCGCGGCGGCTCTGGCCAAGCAGTACGGCTACGGCATGGTGACGATCCACGGCGGGCACGGCTGGCTGCTCCCGCAGTTCTGGTCCCGTCAGATCAACACCCGTAAGGACAAGTGGGGCGGCAGCTTTGAAAACCGCATGCGCCTGCCGCTGGCCGTCGTCGACAGCATCCGGAAGGCCGTCGGGAAAAACTTCCCCATTGAATACCGCATGAGCGGCTCGGAGACGAATCCCGACGGGTACGACATCGACGAGGGCATCGAGTTTGCCAGGGCGCTCGACGGCAAGGTCGACATCATACACGTCTCGACCGGCAACCACGAGGTCTTGTCCGCCACCATCATCACCCACCCGAGCATGTTCCTGCCCGACGGCGTCAACCTCAAATACGCCGCGGCGATCAAAGAGCACGTTAAAACACCGGTCGCGACTGTCGGCGCGCACACCGACCCTGCCCTCATGGAGGAGATCATCGCGTCCGGTCAGGCCGACATCATCTCTTTAGGCCGCCAGACGCTGGCGGACCCCGACCTGCCGCTCAAAGCCCGTACGGGCCGCGACGACGAGATACGCAAGTGCCTGCGCTGCCTGTCCTGCTTTGCCAGCTGCGGCGCGTACCGCATTTTCTACTGCGCCGTCAACCCTGAGATCGGGCACGAGGTCGAGGCGGCCTGCCTGCCGCCCGCCAGGGAGAAGAAGAACGTACTGGTCGTCGGCGGCGGCGTCGCCGGCATGCAGGCCGCGCTGACCGCGGCCGAGCGCGGCCACAGCGTCGTCCTCTGCGAGAAGGGCGACAGGCTCGGCGGCGTGCTGCTGTGCGAGGAAAAAATCCCGTTCAAGCAGAAGCTCAAGGCTTACCTCGAGGTGCAGGCGCATCTCCTGGCCAAGTCGGCCGTCGACATCCGGCTGAACACGGAGGTTACGCCGGAATACGCCGGGCAGCTGCGGCCCGACGTCATCGTTGCGGCCATCGGCGCGCGCCCGGTCAAGCCGCCGGTCAGGGGCATCGATCTGCCGAACGTCCTGGGCGCGGAGGACATCTTTTATCATCCGGAAAAAGCCGGGAAAAAGCTCGTCATCCTGGGCGGCGGGCTGGTCGGCGTCGAGCTCGGCATCCATCTGGCGCAGGAGGGTCACGAGGTCTCGATCATCGAGATGCTCCCGGAGCTGACCGTCGACCCGTTCAGCATGCACACCATCGCGCTGCACGAGCAGATCGAAAAGCTCGGCATCAACGTTTACACGTCGACGGCCGTGACGGAAATCACGCCCGACGGCGTTCGGGCGCAGGGGCCGGGCGGTCCGCTGGAGCTCTCCGCCGATACGGTCGTCTACGCGACCGGGCAGAAGCCGCTCGCCGAGGAGGCCGCCGCGCTGCACGACTGCGCCGGGGAATTTTATCAGATCGGCGACTGCGCCGCCCCGAAGAACATCCTCACGGCCACGCAGGCCGCCTGGACAATCGCGAGAGACATAGGGAGATAAGCAATTTCTCGTGGACATCGGGAGCTGATGTCTCTTGGACATCGGCTGTTAGACATTGTCTCTGGACAATGGGAGACAGGATTGATACAAAAAAACAGGGGCTTTCGCCTCTGTTTTTTTTCTGTATCTGTCATTTAAAAAAGTACTCGGTTACACCTTTTAACTCTTGAATTGCAGGCAACAGAAATGTTTGATCGGTATGTATTTCAAAAGAAAGCTTGTTCTCAATGGACGGATGCTCGTAAGACCAGCCTGTGCATATTACTTCTCCACGCTTTCCCACGGTTACCTCCATATAGAATGTATTCTCTTCAAAGTTATAAAACGTTGCCGATCCTCTTAAAGTGTTATAACAGCCAATTAGCTCATTATAGAAAATGCTTAATTCTCCTGTTGTAAAATATACAGTACCTCTATAAGAATAGTTACCCGAGTGTATTCCCAGCACACCAGCGGCCTCAAAACCATTCCAACCCGTCATATCGGGAAATCCAAACAATTCCTCTATTGTAAGAGAAATACCGTCTACCTCATTTCCTATTTCGAAAGCTGTTATCGGTAAATCGGGAACAATCATCAAGATCACTCACTCGTTTCTTTTATTTACCATTATATT
>CAYMLM010000131.1:0-2326 GCA_964391385.1 uncultured Papillibacter sp. | reverse complement strand
TATATTGCTCTTGTCGGAGAATATCAACATGATCGAACTCAATCAAAGAAACAGAGTCGTTGATTCATTTCCCGCCCGCCGCCCGACTGAAGGTATGCGCTGCCGCACATGCCCGCTTACAGCTACGGGGCTATGGGTCAGCGCCTCTATTTTGGGGCGGCGGGCTGGAACAGATTCCGCCGGCAGGCGGGATTTATAAGCTGACGGGCTTGGCAGAAGGCTGGGTAAAAGATCAAAACGCAGGCGGGAGAGGCCGCTCCCGTTCGCACTGTTTTATGTTAACTTTTCGCCTCAATGAACAGCCTTATATGCCGCCGCGCGCCAAAAGATTCGGGCACGCAAAACCGGCGGGCGGAAAAACGACGAACGAATGCGTTCCGGTCTGCGCGGCGGCGGCGGGGCAAAGGGCCTGATTACCGTTTGTTTCACAGTCATAAGTATTGGCCAAAACGCTGCAATGACAAGGCGTTTTTCCGCTCCGCCGAATCGTGCGGATTTCAAGCCGTTTCAGAAGTGCTCCACACAAAACGTCGGGTGCGGAATCAGCCGTTTTTTACCATAATATCTGCTTAATTTTTTGGTTATTTTTTACGTATCTTTTTGTTGACAAGAGGCGAAAACAGGCCTACACTTTCCTATCATAATTTAATATTATGTATATGAAAAACAACTGAAACGGCTGGTGAAAGAAGTGGACGAAATCCCCAACCCCGGCCCGGCCCGACCGCTTCGGGTCGGAATCACTTACAACCTGAAAAAAAACATCGCCTCCGACATCGAGGACATCGAAGCAGAATATGACAGCATCGAGACCGTACTGGCCATCAAAGACGCCCTCGAGACCGGCGGTTACCAGGTCGAACTGATGGAGGCGACCGACGAGCTGCCCGAAGCGCTCAGAAGCCGCCGGGTGGACATCGTGTTCAACATCGCCGAGGGCATCCAGGGAAGAGGCCGCGAGGCGCAGGTCCCGGCAATCCTGAATTTCTACCGCGTCCCCTTCACCGGCTCGGACGAGACCACCCTGTGTCTCGCGCTCGACAAGGCGCTCGCCAAACGGCTTCTCGGCACCTACCGCATCCGGACGCCGAGGTACAAGATCCTGACAAGGGAGCGGCCGGAATACAGAGGCGGCCTGCGCTTCCCCGTCATCGTGAAGCCGAACGCCGAGGGCTCGAGCAAGGGCATCACCGATTTCGCCATCGCGGAGAATCCCGCTCAGCTGCGGGCGCTGGCCTCCGGGCTGATCGGCCGGTACAGGCAGGACCTGCTCGTTGAGGAATATATTGACGGACGCGAGTTTACCGTCGGCGTCGTCGGCAACGGCAGCGAGACGCACGTGTACCCGCCGATGGAGATCAAATATGTCAATTTGGACGGCAAATATCCCATATACAGTTACAATGTCAAGAAGAATTACAAACGCTACATAGCGTATGAATGCCCCGCCGCGCTGGACGAGAAGACGAATGGCGAGATCCTGCGGTCGGCGCGCAAGATATACGACGTCCTCGGCTGCAGGGACTTTGCCCGGCTGGACTTCCGCCTTTCCGCCGAGGGCCTGCCCTATTTCATTGAGATCAATCCCCTGCCGGGCCTCGCGCCCGGCTACAGCGATTTCCCGATGCTCGCGGAAAAGAGCGGCACCGGCTATGCCGACCTGGTGTGCGGCGTTCTGGAAAGCGCGCTCAAACGGTACGGCCTCGCCGTCTGCCCGAAGCAGGGGTGAACGGATTGAGCAGCGGCAATTACGCACTGAAAGAAGCCGTCCCCCGAAGCGCCGATTGGACGAACTGGAAGTGGCAGTTTAAAAACAGGATCACGGATGTGGAGCAGCTCGAGCGGATCATTCGCCTCAGCGAGGAGGAAAAGCGTGACATTTCATACTGCCTGGGCCTGTTCAGGATGGCTATAACCCCGTATTACGCCTCGCTTATGGATCCTTATGACCCCGCCTGCCCGATCCGCATGCAGGCTGTGCCGACCATCCTCGAAACGCGCGTGCTCCCGAGCGAACGGAGCGATCCGCTCTGCGAGGAACGCGACAGCCCCGTGAAAAACATCGTGCACCGGTACCCCGACAGGGTCCTGTTTCTCGTCACGCACCGGTGCGCCATGTACTGCCGGCACTGCACGCGGCGGCGAACGGTCGGCGAGGAGGATCGCTTTATCACGAAGGCCGAGGTGGACGCGGCGGCCGCTTACATCGCCGGGACGCCGGCCATACGCGACGTGCTCATCTCAGGCGGGGATCCGCTGACCATGTCCGACGCGACAGATCGGAAGAGCACAACGTCTGAAACTCCAGTCACCGCTCATTATCGCG
>CAYMLM010000130.1:0-8145 GCA_964391385.1 uncultured Papillibacter sp. | reverse complement strand
TCCATGCAGCGTGTGATACACCAGTGCTCGACCTCCTGATGCGCCGACATGAGCGCGGCAACCTTGTCATACCCGACGTCGGGCGCGATGCCGAGACCGGCGATATCCACCGTGAAGTTGCTTGAGTCGGCGAGGTCGGGATACAGCTCGGCGAACTTCTCCTGCGCCCCGATGCCGCGGATTCTCAGGTCGGGCATATCCGAGGCGTAGATGGTGATGAAGCCCAGCTTGGAGGTATCGATCTCGCCCCAGTATTTCGAATAGTTTTCGCTGAGCCATTGCGTCAGCGTCTGGCCCATGTCATAGGCGTCGAGCGTGACGCCGGGCCACAGCATATGTCCGTTTTCATCCACGCAGGGATTGAGCGCCGTAATCCAGTTCAGATCGAGTTCGGAGCAGATATCGTTTACGCGGCTGGATATGGAGTTGTCAAAATCAAGCAGAAATCCGTCGAAGCTCTGCGCGGCAAACGTCTGCAGCTGAACCAGGAAGTTGTCCAGATCGGCCTGGGCGTTGAAGGACTCGTATGTATAGTTCATGACTTTTCCCCAAGCATCGAACTGATCGCTCAGCGAAGCGTTGATGGGCACCCATTGGCAGACCATATAGACGATTTTATATGGATCTCTTGCGAAATGATCCACTTCGTCGGGATGCAGTCCGACTGTTCCCGCGGCAGGAACATCTGAGCCCGGTTCGGCCGAGGCCGGCGCGGCGCTCGGGGCGGTGCTTGGGGCTGCGCTCGGGGCGGCGGACGCCGGAGCGCTTGCCCCGGGACTCGGGGCGCTTCCCTCATCCCCGGATTTTTCGGCGCAGGCAAGCAGGGATACTGCCATGAACAGCGCCAGAACAAGTGCGAGTATCTTCTTCATAATTTTCTCCTCCTTTTGTCCAATCAGGTTGGAAATGTGTGAAAGTGCATAAAAGATACGGTGTTTTAGCGTAATTTACATGCAACAAGACTATAGGAGTTGACACCGGATGTCAAATAATGTTTAAATGAAATACACGCGAGTATATTTACGATCCGTAATAATATAGAGCTTACTTCGTTTGTCTCAAGCATCGGCCGCGCCGGCTTTTTACCGGATATAAGATACATATGCGGAGGGAGATACGTTGAATAACATAACGTTTCAGCAGCTTGAGTTCTTTCTGACGGTCGCCGAAACAAAATACATCTACAAAGCGGCCGAGGCTTTGTTCGTTTCCCAGCCGGATGTCAGCAAATGGATCAGAAGGCTTGAAAAAGAAATCGGCGTGAAGCTGTTTGAACGGACCCACTACGGCATGAAGCTCACGCCGCAGGGCAGCTATCTGTATTCCAAATGCTCCCCGCTTTACAACCGGTTTTGCCGGGCGATTGAAAATACGCGCAATATTAACGACAACGTCAACGATTACGTCAGGATCGGCTGCCTCAATTCCCACAACTGCATCGAATTGATGAAAAAATACGTCCGGAGGTATCAGGAGATACATCCGGACGTCATAATGTTCGAGGAGCTTTACGAATACAACGAGCTCAACCAGCTGCTGATTGCCGGAAAGGTCGACGCCGCCTTCAGCACTTCCTTTGCGATAAACGGCCTGTCGAACATCACGTCCAAAAACGTCGCGCGAACCGACCTGTTCATCGCACTGCCGTCGGCTCATCCGCTCGCGTCCTGCGAGAACGTGCAGCTGAAGCAGCTTGCTGACGAAACCTTCTGCATATTGGCGCCGGAAATCGTTAAAAGCGGCACGGACCGCCTCCTGGACATGTGCATGAAGAGCGGTTTTTATCCGAAAAACATCCGCTATGTGCCGAATATTTCGACGCTTGTCCTGCTTTTAAAGCAGGGACAGGGCGTCACGGTCTGCGGGAACATAGCGGAGGACCCCGATATAAAAATGTACCCGATCGAGGAGCTCAACGAGACGACCTACGAGGTGCTGGCCTGGCGGACAAACGAGCTGACGAGAGCGGCGCAGGAGTTCGTCGACGTGGTCAGCGATTAGGCCGGACAGACACCGTCGATAAACCGGATAAAACCGCCTGCTACCGACCCAGCATCACGCTCGGCAGCCAGGTCGCCAGTTCCGGGAAGATCGACACCAGCGCCATCACGAAGATCAGCACGAGCAAAAACGGCAGCGAGCCCTTCAGGATGCGCATCAGGCTCACGCCGGTGATCTGCTGCACAACGAAGGCGTTCATGCCGACGGGCGGCGTAATCAGCCCAACCTCGCACCAGAGAACGAAGAGGACGGCATACCAGGTCAGATCGTATCCGAAGGCCGTCAGGATCGGCGCAAAGAGCGGGATCGCCAGGATCGTGATGGAGCCCGCGTCCAGGAAGACATCGAGTAAAAAGACGACGACCAAGGTCCCCAGGACGACCGCCCAGCCGGGGAATCCCGAACTGACGATAAATTCGGTCGTGATCTGGGGAACACGCAGCATTGCCATCACGTTTGAGAGCGCCGAGCCGGCCGCGACCAGCATGGCGACCATGCCGACCGTCCGGGTGGAGTCGGAGATCATGTTGAAGATGTTGCTCAAACGGATCCGTTTACTGGCAAGTCCGTAGATCAGCGCGTACACGACGGAAACGGCGGCCGCTTCGTTGGGGGTGAAGATGCCGGAATAAATCCCGCCGAGCATCAGGATCGGGAGGATCAGGATGCCGACCGCTTTTTTGGTGGCCTTCAATTTTTCCCGGAATGGGACGCGCTCAAGTTTTTCAAATTTTCCGGTCACTTTGCAGACGATAACCGCTGTTGCCGAGAGCAAAACCGTCGCGATAACGCCGGGTATTATACCGGCCATAAACAGCTGGCCTATGGATTCGTCGGTCATGATGCCGATCATCAGAAAAGCCGTGCTCGGCGGGATCAAAACACCTAAAGTCCCGCCGACGGCAATCATGCCGGCCGACATGTCCTCGTCGTACTTATACCGGGTCAGGGCCGGATATGCCACGAGGCCGATGGTCACGGCGTTGGCCATGCTGGAGCCTGATACTGCGGCAAACACCATACACACGAACAGCGTCGCGATCGCCAGTCCGCCGGGGATGCGGCCGACCCAGACGCGCGCAAAGGAAAACAGGTCGTCGGCCAGGCCCGTCTTATGGAGGATATAGCCAAGAAAGACAAACAGGGGCAGCGCCATGATGGACGAGGAATTCCAGGTGAGATAAAAGAGGGAGGGTACGGATTCGAAGCCGCGCTCCAGCCCCAGAATGCCGATGGAACCGACCACGCTGACGATGGCGAGGGTAAAGCCGATGGGCACGCCGCCGGCCAGCAATACTAAAAGCACCATGAAGATGCCGCCGATCATATTGACGTTCAGGCAGAAGTAAACGGCGCCGACCACCGCGGCAATGAAAATGACGGAGGAGATGACCGCGTGCGTAAGCGGCTGCTTAGCCTGTTTCAGCCGCCTGACCAGCCCGCAGACATTCGAAAGCATCATTCGCAGGGCCTGAAGGGATAAGACGACGAAGGAGATGAAGATGATGATCTTGATCGGCCACATGATGATGTTGACCATGGGGGACTTCTCGGCCAGACGGATGCTCGTTAAGGCCAGATTCAGGGCAAAACAGGAATACCCGGCTGTAAAGCAAAACACAATCAGATAGCTGAGAGACTCCAGAAAGGTCTGCGTCGTCTTCGGAAGCTTTTCAACGACAAATTCCATGTGGACGTGGCTTTTTTCGCGGAGCCCATAGCTGATGGCCGTAAAGGCTGCGGTCAGGACGAAAAGGGTGCTGATTTCGTCCGTCCATCTCGTCGGAGCGCTGAATATGTAGCGCATGACGACTTCGAGCGTAATCAAAAAGCCGGCAATAAACAATAAGGCTCCGCCGAAAAAGCCGAGCCCGGCCGAGGTCCGGTCAATAAGCCTTCCCACCCGGCCGAAAACCGTCGAAGACGCCTTTTCCATCGAAGCTTGCATTGATTCCATAAGCAAACACCTTTTCTACAGTACTTTATCTGAAAACAAAAGCGCTGAGAAATACAGTGGAGCAGGACAGAGGCTGCAGGCAGCGCTCCGTCCTGCTCCGCTGCCGGACTATTTTACCTGGCTTGTTCAATCATCGCCAGCATCTTGTCGATCTCCTCCTGGTCCAGAACCTCCTTGAGAACCTTATCCCTGACAGGCGCCCAGACCGCTCTCCAGTCGTCCACCTCATCTTCCGGGACAACGTACACCTGCGCGCCCGCGTCCCGGAGGACATCCCAGGAATCGTCGCCGGCGGCCTTTGTGTCGTTTAAAATCCGTTCGCCGTAAGCCTTGGCGGTCTCGTTCATCAGCTGCTGCAAATCGGCCGGCAGACTGTTATAGGATTCTATATTCATGACAATGCCGTGCTCGACAGCCGTGCCGGTGACGGCGACGCGGGTATAATACTTGGCGATCTCCGCCAGTTTGACGGTCATCGCTCCGCCGGGAGAGGTGGAGTACACGCCGTCAACGGTGCCCTGCTGAACGGCCATGTACATATCGGTCGCTGCCAGAACGACGCCGGCGCCGCCGAACGCCTCAACCTGCGCCATCTGGCCGACGTTTGGCACCCTCAGCTTCAGGCCCGTCAGATCCTCGGGCTTCGTGATCTCATGCTTCGTGTTGAGCATGCAGTCGACACAGCCAGCGCCGGACCACCCGAGAACCTTGACCATGCCCTTGGATTCGAGCAGCGATGCCAGATATGTACCAAGCTCGCCGTTCAGGGCGCGCATGGCGTGCGCTTCATCGGCGAAGAAGGCGCTGCTCAGGATGGTCATCTGCGGGATGATCTTGGGCCAGCCCTTGCCGAACATCGCGAACGCCAAATCGACGCTGCCGGTGGCGAACGCGTCGGCATATTGATCATTTTTGTACAGCTGTCCCTCATAATACACTTCGATCGTGATCTGTCCGCCGGATTTCTCGTGGATCTCTTCGGCAAACTGGCCGATCAGGGCACCGGCTACGGTTGTGTTTTTTTCGTCCGTCAGCATGCGGAACGTGACGCTGACTTGCCCGGCTGAGCCTGCGCCTGACGCGCCGGCTGTCGCCGGGTCCGTTCCGGCCTCCTTGCTGCATGCCGCAAGCGATATGGTACATGCCAACACAAGAATCAGTGCAACAATTGCTGAAATTTTTCTCATAAAAATTCCTCCCTTTGATTCTGACGCCCGGCATAATGAAATATATGGCTATAATTGTATTATAATGGCATACGCTCAGGATGGATAGGGGATTATTTTACAAATATCTGGATATCTTATTGTAGCTTCGAACAATGAACCGCACAGACCATTTAGACATTGCTGACGGAGCTTTCTGAAATGAAGAGGAACCGTCTCATCATGAAAAATGAAACGGTCCCTTTTTTACAGTCCGCCACACACCTGTGCGCAAAGACTTGTTTACTTTTGTTTGTCTTTCGGGCGGCGCTTTTTACCAGCTCCCTCCGCCGCCTCCGCCGCCGCCGCCGCCGGAAAAGCCGCCGCCGGAGAACCCGCCGCCGCCTCCGCCGCCGCCGCTGCCGGAGGACGACGGTTTTGAGACCATCGTCGACTGCATTGCGTTCATAGAGTGGTTGAGGTCATTCATAAACACGACGGGGTAGAACATGCCGGTGTGGCCATAGTACCAATTCGGAGGCTGTATTGCGATCGTCTCGAATTTTTTCGCCCATTTGTCCGACACATTCAAAACCCAGGCGTAGGGCAGGATGTTGTAGAAGTATTCCGGGTCCTGTTCGACCAGCGCTGCCAGTTTATCGCGCTCGGCGAGCACCAGAAAATCACGGAAACCGCCGATTCTGCCCATCCACTCCGTGCCCTTGGGCGTGCGCTTGTCGATAAACGACGTTATGAGGCCCAAAAGTACCGTAGCGAGCACCGCGCACCACGGCAGCGCCGGTACATAAGACGCGTCATATGTCATTAACAGAAAGCCCGTAAGAGAAAGAAGACTCAGGATCAGGCCCCCCACAAGCTTGACGACGCGGATGACACGGCCGTTCCCCCGCCATTTGCGGAGCGCGCCGATAATCAGTGAAACAGGCCATATGATCAATAAACCCAACCCCACCGTCATAAGCAGCGCCATTATGTAATCGGCCTCTTCCCGGTAAATAGTCAGAAACAGCGTGACCATGACGGGCAGCGCCGTCAGGATGTTCGTGACCGGCCGCAGCTTGGCGGAGGTCTTTGTAAACACACGGCGCTTATCGCTGTCGAAGGATTCTTCGATCTTCTTTTTTGTGCTGTTGACGGTTGTATAAAACGTGTTCTTCAGGCTTGTGGACGTAACCTCCGTTCTGCTGCTGAAAAGCTCTCTAAACATATGTTTTTCAAAGCCTTTAACACCGCTTTCCATGTCGCGGACCTTGCGCAGCGTAAAGGTCGAACGGCCGGTGTCCTCGATCGACAGGTATCCCCGGTGGGCCCAGTAAAGCACGAGCGAGACGACGTCGCGGTTGTCCACAACGCCGTCTATGATATACCCGATCTCGGAGGGCGTCAGGTTGTCGGGCGCGTAAAATTCGACGGTCTTGACGATTTTCTTATCCCGGCCATACAGTAAAAATAATACGAATGCCAGCAGCACAAGCGCGGCGATGCCGATGAGCAGCGCCAAATCCACGGTCCCCTGGAAGGGAATCTCGAAGTACCCCTCCGGCAGCTCCATGCGCATGGTGAAGCCTTCATAGTTGTATAGCCGCTCACTGAGCTCACCTGAGATCGTGTTGCCGTCCACGCGGAAGGTCAGCGAGGAGGGATCATAGCCGGAACTGCCGTAGGAGCCGACTGAGAAGCCCAGCGTATCCGGATCGAAGCTTCTTGGCAGCGTCACGGAGAAGAAGACGTGGTCGATCGTCGTGTCCCAAGCGGGACCGATGAGGTTGTAATAGACCTCGTCGGCCTCGGGAAGCCTGTCGTCATAGAACTGGATGCGGTAGGATATGCGATAGACCTGCGTACCGTCCACATAGTAATCTGCGTCGCCGATCTTGACGGTAACATAGCCGCCGCTCCTGCTGACGGAATAGTTATGACCGTCCACGTCAATATCCGAGATTTTGGCGCGCCAGTCCTTGCTGCCGCCCTGGTCCGCGTCGCGCAGCCAGGTACCCTGGCAGGGGATTTCCCGATAGATGCCGTGCCGGGGTTCGCTGAAATTGACCGTGATGACCTCGGTGACGTCGTACTCGTTTGTTTCCGATATACTGACCTTGACGTCGTAGTCGGATATCGTGAAATACTCAGCGGCCGACGCGGACACGGCGGTCAGCGCCGCCGTGAGCGCGGCGAGAATGAGGATCGCAAAGAGCTTCTTCACAGACATCTGCCCTTTCTCAGTTTTTCGTGCCATATCCGAAAAGGACAGCATCGGCGGAGTGCCAGGCTCTGGCGATGCTGTCCTTCCAGGCATATTGCGCCGGTATCAGAACTGGACCTTGACGTTCTGCCGCTCGGCGTCGTCGATCTCAAACATCTGTTTTTTCTCCAGGTGCATCATACCCGCGACGAGGACGCTGGGGAATGCCTCGCGGGCGATGTTGAACTCCCGGACAATGGCGTTGTAGTACTTGCGGGCATTCATAATGTCGTTCTCAATGGCGTTCAGCTGGCCCTGCAGCTCCAGAAAATTCTCATTTGCCTTGAGCTCCGGGTAGTTTTCCGCCAGCGCAAACAGTGACTTGAGCGTTCCGGTCAGCATGTTTTCCCCCTGCGCCCGTTCCTCAAGCGACTGAGCGCTCATGGCCATAGTGCGGGCCTTGACGATGTTGTCAAGGGTCGCGCTCTCGTGCCTGGCGTAGCCCTTGACGGTCTCGACGAGGTTGGGCACGAGGTCGTAGCGCTTTTTGAGGTAGACATCCATTGTCGAGAAGGCTTCCTCGAAGCGGTTGCGCAGCGACACAAAGCGGTTGTAGGTCCCGATAAACCAAATGACGATGATCAGCACGACAGCGCCGGCGATAATCCAGGGCCAGGGCATACAGCTACACTCCCATCCTTTTACTGAAATCCATAGTATCAAACCGGGATGTCCCTGTCAATATTTGCATTGTACGAATGTAAAAAGCGACGGATCGGGGCGCTCTGGAAAAACGCGTCCCAAGCCGTCCCTGCTTGATTATGCCGCACAATGTGGCT
>CAYMLM010000129.1:0-8391 GCA_964391385.1 uncultured Papillibacter sp. | reverse complement strand
CTACACCCTATCCTACACTCTTTCCCTACACGACGCTCTTCCGATCTTATTCTCATGTTGTTCTCCTATTTACCCAGCTTTTTGGCGACAGTATCATTGAGCTGCCGCCGCCATCTGTCGCGGAAAGACTTTGCCCCTTCTTCGCCGGCCAGCGCCGAGCAAAAGCCGTCTAAATCGTCACCCAAGACCTCCGCGGCACTCTGACCGTCCGCCGCCGTTTCTTCCAGCAGGCCAAGCACACCGTCCAGAATCGGCAGGAGGTTGCGGCCCGTGAAATCTGAGCGCGGCCAGAAATCGGCCTTGATTGTTTCCCATGCCTCCTGATAATCAGCCGGCAGCTGTTTGGCCCGCGATTCAAAAGCCTTGAGCTCTTTCGTCAGGTCGCCGCCTGTGATTTTATCCCAGAAATTCATTTTGTCTTCTCCTTAAGCTCGTTGATTCTCGACGCTATGAACGCCCACTTTTCCCAGAATCTCAGCAGCTCCTCGCGCCCCGCGCCGTTGAGCACGAAAAATTTGCGCGGCGGCCCCATATCCGACGGTTTTTTTTCAGTGTCCACGAGCTTATTCTTCTCCAGCCGCACCAAAATAGTGTAGACCGTTCCTTCCACAACATCTGTGAAGCCGAGAGCATTCAGCCGCCGCGTGATTTCGTAGCCGTATGTTTCTCCGCGGCTGATCAGCTCAAGAACGCAGCCCTCGAGCACGCCTTTGAGCATTTCCGTCAGGTTTTCCAGTATGATCACCCTTTCGCTAATCTGCAAGACTAATATCCTGTATTACCCACTACCGCTATATAGTATCACGCAATAGGCGGTTTGTCAATAGCGCCGCCGGAAGCGGAAAGCAGGAAAAAAACCGAAGCGCATCTGCTGAGACTGTGGAAAACAGCGAAGCTCATCACCGCCGGGCGCGGTGATGAGCTTCGCGTAAAATTGGAGGGTCGGGTATTGCGAAAGCTCTGCGGCAGCCGCCGTCACTGATAGTTGTCGTACATCCTGCCGATCTGTTCGGCCATCACCTCGTCCGTGACGGGCTTCAGCGCGCAGACGACGAACCAGTTTTTAGCCACGGCCCCGTGCGCGCAGGCCACGGCGTCCTCCCGCGAGATTCCCTGCGCCTTGAGGGAGGGGATGTTTAAACGCCGGAGCAGTTCCCTGATCCTCGCGGCCGCCAGCTCGCCGGCGTCGGCGCCGCTGATGCCGTCCGGCAGCCGGACGCCCAGGGCCTCGGCGATCTTCTTCGTCTTGTCGGGAATGATGTCGGCGGCGAACGTGATCACCTCCGGCAGCGTCAGCGCGCAGGCCACGCCGTGCTGCATGTGGAACTGAATCCCGAACTCGTGCGCGGCCGCGTGGCCGATGTGCACGCTCGCCTCGGTAAACGCCATGCCGGCGATGTTGCTGGCAAAGCTGAGGTGCGTCCTGGCCTCGATATCGCTGCCGTCGCGGTAGGCCTTCTCCAGGTTTTCGGCGATCAGCTTCGTCGCGGCGAGCGACAGGACCTCCGCCTTGGGGTTCCCGCAGTTGGTCGACAGGGATTCGACGGCGTGGGTCAGCGCGTCGAGGCCGGTGGCGGCGGTGATGTGCGCGGGCAGCGTCAGCGTCAGCTCCGGGTCCACGATCGCGAGGCTCGCGGCGCGCAGGACGCCCTCCTTGGTCTGCTTTGTCTCGTCGTGCACGACGGCCATGATCGTGACCTCCGAGCCGGTCCCGGCCGCGGTGGGGATGAGGATGAGCGGAATCGTCGACTTGAAGGCCTTGTTTCCGCCCGACGGCAGGTACTGCGTGATGGGCAGAGGGTTTTCCGCCAGCACCGTCGCGGCCTTGGCCGTGTCGAGCGAGCTGCCGCCGCCGATGCCGATGACGAGGTCGACCTTTTCGTCCTGCGCGAGCTGACCGGCCTTGTTGACGACCGAGTCGGGCGCGTCGGGCTGCACCTCGTCGAATACGACCGTCCCGATCCCGTTGGCTTTGAGAAGCGCCGTAATCCTGCCGGCGATCCCGGTCATTTCGACGCCCTTGTCATAGATGCACAGCGCTTTTGTCCCGCCGAGTTCCGCGGCTTTTTCGGCCGTCTGCGCGATGGCGCCGGGGCCGAAAAGCACCGGGCAAAGCTGGTTGTACGTACTGATCATTGTTTTTACTCCTTTACGTAAATTAAACGCCCTGTCAGGCGCGGATCAAATCGAACGCGCGGCTTGACTATAGTATAAACGATAAGCCGTTTTTTTCATATCAAAATTTAGGCGGCACGTCAGAAACCGGCGGGCGCCGGCGGCGCGGCCATGACCTCGGCCAGAAGGCGCACGCCGGCGCGGAGCTCGTCCGGGTCGAGGTGCCCGTAGCCGAGCATCAGCTTGCTCTCGTGGCGGCCCTTGACGATGCAGTGGTTTTCGAGCGGCGTGACGTAAACGCCGTGCCGCAGGCACTTTTGTTTAAACGCCGCGTCGAAACGGCTGCCGGGGAAATCGACCGCCACATGCAGGCCGGCGCTGTCGCCGTAGGCGGACCAGCCGCCGCCGAAGCATTCCGTGAGGGCTTCGAGCAGGACGGCGCGCCGCTGCCCGTAGGTCCGGCGCATTTTGCGGATGTGGGCGTCGAACTTCCGGGTGCGAAAAAATTCGGCCAGCGCCGCCTGGCTGAACGGCGGGTTCTGCACGTCCGTATGGGTGCGCAGGTCGCGCCAACGCTTTCTGAGTGGCGGCGGCAGGATCGCGTAGCCGATGCGCAGCGCGGGGAAGAGGACTTTGCTGAACGTGCCGACGTAGATCACGCGCTGCGGGTCCATCCTGTAAAGCGGCGCGACGGGATCGCCCGCGTAGCGGTACTCGCTGTCGTAGTCGTCCTCGATGACGTACAGGCTGTTGTCCCGGGCGTACCGGATGAGCGCGGCGCGACGGGCGGCCGGCAGGATGCCCCCGAGCGGAAACTGGTGGGACGGCGTGACGTAGACGGCGCACGCGCCTGTCTTCTCGGGCAGCAGGCGCGTGTCGAGCCCCGACGCGTCCGCCGGGACGGGGACGATCCGGCAGCCCTTGCCGATAAAGGTCTGCAGCATGCCGCTGTGGCAGGGGTCCTCCATCAGGACCTCTTTATTATCCGCGCCGAGGAGCTCCGTCAGGACGTGCAGCGCGTGGGTCGCGCCGGCGGTGATAAAGATCGCGTCCGGGGCAACCTCGAGGCCGCGGCTGCGCAGGAGCCACGCGGATATCTCCGCGCGCAGCTCGTAAAGCCCGTCGGGGCCCGTGTAGCCGTACAGGCCGACCGGCAGCTCCGCGGCCGCCCTGGACAGCAGGCTTCGCCAAAGCCGGCGGGGAAACGCCCGCAGGTCCGGCCGGCCCGTCTGAAAGTCCGCCCGCAGCGCGCGCGCCGGGGGCGGCGCCGGGCGGGGGAGCGGCACGGCGGCCTTTTCCATCAGAAGGCCTTCCGCGACGCGCGTCGGCGCGCCCTGCCGGCTCACGGCAAAGCCCTCGGCAATCAGCATGTCGTACGCCTCGCCGACGGTGGCGCGCGAGACGTTGAGCGTTTTGGCCAGCTCCCGCGTGGAGGGCAGGGCGTCGCCGGCGCCGAGCGACCCGTCCGCGATCCGGTCCCTTATGCACGCGTAAATCTGCCGCTTGAGCGGCCTGCCGCCCGCGCGGTCAAGCTCGATCATCACAGGATACCTCCGCTGGTATGGTTAAAATAATGGTTAACTGGCACTTTACGTATACCAGTCCGCTGCGTATGATTATATCATCCCAAAAAGAGAAAACAAGGGGGCGCGTATGCAAAGCGGATTGAAAGGGCCGGTCTTTCTGTTTTTCGCCTTTACGCTTGCCGGCACGAGCGTCATTGCGGCCAGGCTCGTCTCGGACAAGCTCGGGGCGTTTACAATCGCCGCGGTCAGCCTGTTTTTTGCCTTCGCGTTTTTATTGCCGGTCGGCTTTAAAAGGCTGGCGCGAATCCTCCGGCGCATGTCCCGAAAAAAGCTCGCGGCGGCCGCGCTGCAGGCCGTATTCGGAATCTTCGCGTTCCGGCTGTTTTTACTGTACGGCCTGCTGCACACCAGTTCCTTCGAGGCGGGGATCATGACGGGCGCGGCCCCGGCCGTCACGGCGGTACTGGCCGCGGCGTTTCTGCGCGAGCGGGCTACGGCCGGGAAGGCGGCCGGAATCGCGGGGACGGTGGCCGGCATCCTGCTCATACAGGGGCTCGCGGACGGTTCCGGACGGCTCACGCTCGCGCATCTGGGCGGCAACCTGCTCGTGCTCGGCGCGGCGGCGAGCGAGTCCGTGTTCAACATCCTCTCGCGCGCCGCAGCGACGGGGGGCCCGCGCGGCGGGGCGGACGGAGGGGAGACGATCGATCCGACGGCACAGGCCGCGCTCGTCGTCGGCTTCGCGCTCGCGCTGTGTATCGTCCCGGCGCTGTTTGAAAGCCCGGTCCCGCGGCTGGCGGCGCTCGGGCTCCGGGAATGGCTGGCGCTTGTCTGGTACGGCGTGTGCGCGACGGGGATGGCCTACATCTGCTGGTACGCCGGAATAGGGCGCAGTCCGGCAATGACGGCGGCTGCGTTTTCCGGGATGATGCCCCTGTCGTCCATGCTGCTCGCGGCGGCCGTGCTCGGCGAGCGGGCCGGGTGGCCGCAGTGGGCGGGCGGCCTGCTCGTCGCGGCCGGCATGATCCTGCTCGCCGCGGACGGCCGCCGCGGCGGGGCAAGGATAAAAAGCGCGAAGGCGCTTACACAAGAAAAAGCGGCGGGAAAATGATCGATATCGTCAACGGGCTGGGCGGCAAAAGGGCGGACTTCGCGCTGGGGGTGCTCGTCATGGAAAATGTGCCGGCAAGTCACGGCGGGCGGCTCGGGGCGCTCAAAAGGGCGCTCGAGGACGAGCTGCGGCAAAAATTCGGCTCGCTGCCGCGCGCTGGGCTCAAGGCGGTTCATCCGATGGACGTTTACGTCTCGTACTACAAGAGGTACGGCTATACGTACCACGTGCTGCCGCAGCTGGAATCGGTCCTGAAGGGCAAGCCGATACCGGACGGCCTGCCGGCCGTGGAGGCGATGTTCATGGCCGAGCTGAAGAACGGGCTGCTGACGGCGGCGCACGACCTGGACGCGTTCGCGCCGCCGCTGCGGATCGGCGTGTCGACGGGGGAGGAGAGCTTCGAGACGCTGGGCGGCCGGACCGTCTCGACCGTGCCGGGCGATTTCATGCTCTCCGACGGCCGGGCCGTCGCCGGGAGCATCCTACGCGGCCCGGACAGGCGCACCGCCGTGACGGAGCGGACGCGGCGCGTGCTGTACGCGGTTTACGCGCCGGCGGGGATCGGCGGGGAGACGATCCGCCGTCACCTGTCGGACATCGAAGCCCTCGTGAGGCACGCCTCGGAAAATACGGCGGCCGCCGGCCTGAAGGGGATATTCTGACAGCGCCCGCAGATTCATTGAGCCGGATAATTTTGCGTCCTGCGCGTATGCGCAGGACGCTGTTGCGCCGGCGGCCGGGAAATGGTAAAATGGTCAAAACGCCGGATACGGTAAAAAGGAGGCAAGCGATGGACTCTTTGGGCGGCTGCGTCAGAAAGTACAAGGATCAGGTCAGAAAAGGCGAGATCGTCACGGCCTACCGGGGTATCATGAAGTTCATGTCGGACCTGAAAGCGCGCATGGGCAAAAACCATCCCGAATGCGACCTGTCCAGCAGCATTTACATGGGCCATATGGACATGACGTATTTTTCGTTCACCCCGCACGCGCTGAGCGGCAAGAAGCTGAAATTCGCCGTCGTGTTCATACACGACAGCTGCCGGTTCGAGGTGTGGTTCGCGGCGGGGAACAAATCGGTCCAGCGGCGCTACAAGCTGGAGCTGGCGCATCGGGACCTCGGCGGGTTCAAGCTCGCGGACGACCCGTCCGACGCCGTCATCGAGCATGTCCTGACCGACGCGCCCGATTTCGACAGGCCGCAGGCGCTCATGCGCCTCATCGAGGAAGGCACGATGGCGTTTATCGAAAGGATAACGGCGCTGCTGGACGGCTGACGTCTCCGTGCGCTGCGGCGGCGGTACGATGCGTCATAAGCGCGAAAGAAGCATCCGGCCGGGGGGCCGGACGCTTCTTTAATAAAGCGCGTACAGGCTTTTTATGAGTTCGACGGCCCGGGCGGCCTGGTCCGAAAGCGGCGGCGGGACGGGGACCGTCACCTTCTCATGGGCCGGAGCGGGATAAGCGGCCGCCATATATGTCAGGCGCACAACGGGGCAGGGCAGATGCGACGACTGACCGGCGTCAAACTCGGCGGCCAGCAGGCGCGCGCCGGGCGCGCTCCAGTCGTGCAGCTGCCCGAACAGATAGACGCCGCCCTCGTTCAGGCAGACGAGCGAATCGGACCGCCTGACCTTTTTGGTGCGGTAAATCGTCGTCACGAAGTAAACGACGGTGAAAAAAACGGCGATGCCGAGGCAGATGACGAGGAAAAGGGGATCGATCGTCAGCGCGAAAACAACGCCGAACACGGCGCAAAACCCGCAGATGATGAAATAAACGGTCTTGTTCCCGGTTTTGATGTCCTGCGCCCGCCGCTCGCCGAAAATCGTGTACAGGTCGCGGGGGAGCACGTAGCTTAAAAGCGTGCGGCCGGCGAGCATTTCCCGGAAGGCGCGGTTTAAGCGCCCGTAGTAAAAGAAGACGGCCAGCGCCAGGATCGCGAGAAAAACGCCGACGACGGTCAGCGCGAAGCCGCCGTCCATCCCGTCGAAACCGTCGGCGAGCAGCGGAAGCCACGCCAGATTGAAGGCGCCCAGAAGGCCGGCGATCAGCAGGACCCACGCGACGGCGATAGGCGTTTTGTAGAGCCTCGGTTTTTTCACAGTCGTAGCACCTCCCCTTTAAAAACCAGTATAGACCAAGACGCGCATCCTGTCACGCAAAAAACCGGCGGATCGTCGATCCCGCCGGCTTTTTATACATCAAGATCTGCTGGTTATCAGCAACTGACTATCGCCGCCCAATCCGCAGCCCTCGTCCGCTAATGACGAATGACTCATGACGAATGACTAATGGGTCATCGAATAGCCGCCGTCGATGTTCAGCACGATGCCGGTCATGGCGTCGGAGGCGTCGCTGGCCAGGTAAACGGCGAGCGCGCCCATCTCGATGGCTTCGGCAAAACGGCCGATGGGGATATCGGCGCACAGCGCCTTATAGCCCTCTTCCGACACGCCCTTGGTGAAATTGGAGAAGGTGAAGCCCGGCGCGATGGCGTTGACGCGGATGCCGTATTTGCAGACCTCGGCGGCCAGCACGCGCGTGAAGTGGTTGAGTCCGGCCTTGGCCGTCGCGTACGCGATCATCGTGGGATCCTGGTTGCAGATGATGCCGGCGTTGGAGGTGACGTTGATGACGCGGCCGCCCTTGCCCGCGTCGCGCATGTGCTTGCAGACGAGGTAGCACATCCGGACGGCGCCGTTTAAATCGATGTCCACGCAGTCAAACCACGGCGTCATGTCCTCGTCCATGGCGAGCAGGTCGCCGACGATGCCGACGCCGGCGTTGTTGACGAGCACGTCGATATTGCCGAAGTCCCTAATGGCGGCGGCGACCGATTCGCGGCAGCTTTGCATGTCGGCGATGTCTGTCCTGTAAAACGCGAATTTGCCCTTGTACTTGCCCCTGAAGTCCTCGACGACCTCCCTGGCGGCGGCCTCGTCCCGCGCCATGATGAGCACGTTCGCGCCGTGATGCGCGAGGGCCGTGGCGATGCCCAGGCCGATGCCCTTGTTGCCGCCCGTTACGGCGCAGTTTTTCCCGGTGAGATCGAACGCGTTTTCCATTGACGTGATATGCATAAGTATACCTCCAGTATATTTGTTAGCTTTAGCTCGGGCCGGAAGGATTATTCGGCGCGGATCTTCTTAAGCCGGGCAAAGCGCGGCAGCCCGTTTTCCAGCACGCGGGTGTTCTCGCCCTGTATGAGCGGCAGGGCGTATTCGATAAACGCGGGCTCGACGTTGTTGCCCGCCGCGTTGATCCACTCGCGCGGGACCTTCTTCTCGACGTTTGCCACAAGGCCGAGCGGCTGCAGGATCAGTTTGCAGCCGTACTTGCCGCCCTCGTCCGTCCGCTCGAAGGCCGCCATCTTCCCGGTTTCGCCGCGAAGGGCGCTCAATACGGCAAACCGGCCGGCCTCGTACGCCTCGTCGATGTCCGTCTGGGAGGCCAGATGCGCGCCGCAGCGCTGCAGGAGGCTCAGCTCGATCCCGCGCACCTTGGAGTCCGTGCGCAGACGGACGAGGCCCGCAAGGGTCGAGGCCAGGCCGCCGAGCTGGGCGTGGCCGAACCCGTCGCTCACGGACAGCTTCGCCTCGGAGACAAAGGTCCCGTCGGCATAGTGGATGCCCTCGGA
>CAYMLM010000128.1:4944-8482 GCA_964391385.1 uncultured Papillibacter sp. | reverse complement strand
GATAATGAGCGGTGACTGGAGTTCAGACGTGTGCTCTTCCGATCTGCAGGTCCCCGGAAATGACGGATTTAATTCTATTTCCGTCGTGCGCGACGGAAACTCTGCGAGGCTTTAAACCGAATTAGCACTTTGTCTACACTTTGAAAGCCGGGTGTTCCCCGGCTTTCATTATTTAGTGAGTGAAAATCCAGAAATTCCGGGGACCGCGTATGCCTAAAACAGCAGCCGGACGGCCAGAGACGCCACGAGAAAGCCCGTCAAATCGGCGCATAAGGCGGCCGGTATGGCATAGCGGGTCTTTTTGATGCCGGCCGCGCCGAAATAGACGGCGATGACGTAAAACGTCGTCTCCGTTGAGCCGAGCATGACGGCGGCCGTCCGGCCGATCAGGGAATCCGGCCCGTATTCGCGGATCAGCTCGCTTCCGACGGCCAGCGCGCCGCTGCCGCTCACGGGGCGTATGAAGACAAGGGGCGTCGTCTCGGGCGGAATCCCGACCAGATCGAACAACGGCCTGCACAGAGCGCTCAGCGCGTCGAGCGCGCCGGACGCGCGCAGCATGTAAACGCCGGTAAGCAGCGCCACGAGGGCGGGGAGGATCTTGTACACGATATGCAGGCCCTCGAGCGCGCCGTCCCTGAGCGCCTGGAAAACATCGACCTTACGGCAGAGGGCGAAAACGGCGACCGAGGCGATGATGGCCGGGACCGCCAGTGAAAACACGGCGGCCATTTCAGTTCCTCCAGAGCCTTTTGAGCAGCTTTGCCACGAGAATGCCGACGGTCACGGACGACAGGGAAGCCATCCAGACGGCCGGGAGGATGTCGAAGGGATTGGCCGCGCCGGCCGCGGCCCGCACGGCCGCGACCGTTGCCGGGATCAGCTGGATCGAGGCCGTATTCATGACGACAAGCGTGCACATGTCGTCGGTCGCCGTGTCGCCGCGCGCGGCGGCGGCCATTTCCGCAGCCGCCCGGATGCCAAGCGGCGTAGCGGCGTTGCCAAGTCCCAGAAGGTTTGCCGAAATGTTGGCCGAGACGGCTTCCATAATCGATTTGTTTGTTTTGGAAGAAGGGAACAGATGGGACAGAAGAGGTAAAAAGAGGTTTTTCAGACCCTTTGATATCCCGCTGCGGCGCATGATCTCCATGACGCCCGTCCACAGGCAGGTGATGCCGCAGATTCCGATACAAAGACTGACGGCGGCGCCGGCGCCATCGAGGGCCGCGGCTCCGACCGCGTCAATTCGCCCGGTCGCCAGACCGAAAACGACGGACACGACGATCATCATCGTCCATATCCATGTAAGGGCCATACCGAAGCTCACCCCCCCAAATTATGGCGCATTTAACTAAAATGAATTAAAATTGTGAAAAATTTTCTAATAATTTTTACTAAAATTTATCATAAAAAACCATCGACAGCGATTGACAAATACGGTCATTTGTGGTATCTTAGTGATGCCGATTATGTCGGCAAGGGGGAGAAACAGCGATATTATAGAAGAAAGGAAGCGGGTCATGAAGTCAACAGGAATCGTGAGGAAGGTCGATGAGCTTGGGCGAATTGTCTTACCGATCGAGCTGCGCCGGACACTGGACATTGCCGAGAAGGATTCACTAGAAATATATGTGGACGAATCGGCAATAGTCCTGAAAAAGTACGAACCGGCATGTATCTTTTGCAGCAACGTCAAGGGTGTGACGAACTACAAAGGGAAAAACATCTGCGCCGCCTGTATGAAAGAACTCAAGAAGAAAGCGTAGAATAAAAATGCCTCTGCCCGATAAGGGCAGAGGCCTTTTTATATGCTGGAAGTTTCAAGTTCACCGCGTTGGAATCGCCACTTAATATGGCGGCGTAACGCGCGTGTCACTGCTGTATCGCATCGTCGTCCGTTAATGCGCCGTCCGCAGCCTCGCCCGTCGCGTCGCTTTTCACCGCGGCGTCGTATAAAACATTTTTCGCAAAACCCGTTTCGGCGGCACACTGTTTCACGGCGTCCTTCAGGGATAGTCCGGCCTCGCGCAGGCCTGCCACGCGTGAGAGCGCCTCGTCGAGGCTCGATTCGGGTTCGCCCGCCGGCGGCAAGCCTTCGATGACGAGCACAAACTCACCGCGCGGCGGCGTATCCTCGAAGTGCGCTTTGGCCGCCTCCAGCGTCGTGCGCATCGTCTGCTCGTAGAGCTTCGTCATTTCCCGGCAGATCGAAACGCGCCGGTCCCCGAGGGTTTCCAGCAGATCCCGGAGCGTCGCGCGCAGCTTGTGCGGCGCTTCGTAAAAGATCATGGTGCGTTTTTCCGTTTTGAGCTCATTGAGACGCTCGAAGCGGTTTTTCTTCGCCGTCGACAGGAAGCCCTCGAACGTAAACCGGCCGGACGGCAGGCCGGACAGCGCCAGCGCCGTCACCGCCGCGCACGCGCCCGGCACGGCGCGGACCTCGAGCCCCGCGTCCGCGCACGCGCGCACGAGCTCCTCTCCCGGGTCGCTGACGGCCGGCATGCCCGCGTCCGTGACGAGCGCGCAGCTCTCGCCGCCCAGTATGCGCGATATGATCTTCTCGCCGCTTTGGGTTCTGTTGTGTTCGTGGTAGCTGACGAGCGGCTTTTTTATATTCAGATGATTGAGCAGCTTCAGCGTGACGCGCGTGTCCTCCGCGGCGATGAAATCAACGTCTGCCAGGACGGACGCGGCGCGCGCCGTCAGGTCGCCCAGATTTCCGATCGGCGTCGCCACCAGATATAAAACTCCGCTCATATGCCGCCTCGTTTCGTACAAGGATTATTTCCTTATTTTGTTTTTAAATCCGCTCCGCCTCCCGAAGGAGGCGTTCCGCCATATTTGATATAAGGGCTGCGCCCTTATGATTCCCGAAAAAGATTGGTGCGTCGACGGCTCATCGGACCGTCAACCCGTTCATTATGTTCGGTGATAGATCCGCTTGACTTCCTCCGTGTCCCCGCCGTTTTCATCGGTCAGAATCAGCGGCGGCTCGATCACAACGGACGGGTTTCCCCCGCGTCGGCTCTCGATTAAAACAAGGTTCGGCGCAGCTCCTGCGCGGTGCTGGACAAAGCGCATGCGCTTGGGCTCCAGATCGCTTTCGGACAGTGCGCGGATGAGCTCCGCCAGCCGTTCGGGCTTGTGGACGAGCGCGAAGCGCCCGCCCCACCGGGTCAGGTACCGCGCCGCGGCGCACACGTCCCGGAGAGAACACGTCTGCTCAGACCGCGCTGTCACGCTGTGTTCGTTTTGCGGAAGCTTCCCGCTGCCGGCGGGATAGTACGGCGGATTGGCAGCGACCAAGTCGTATGCGCCGGCCTCGAGAAACTCGCGGTGGCGGCGAAGATCGCCCGTCAGGATGCGAACGCGGCTGTCCAGGCGGTTTAAGCGGACGTTCCCGCGGGCCGTATCGGCCCAGTCCGGCAGAAGCTCCACGCCGTCGACCGCCAGAGACGGTTCCCGATATGCCATCAAAACGGACAAAATGCCCGCCCCGCAGCCCAGATCGCATGCGCGTCCTCCCGACACGCATGCG
>CAYMLM010000128.1:0-4844 GCA_964391385.1 uncultured Papillibacter sp. | reverse complement strand
GCGTCGTCCGTTCGCATGAAGCTCGGGCCGCCCGGCCATAACTCATCCGTTGTCATAGCGCTCGTCCTTTACATATGATCGTCTTCCCAAAAGGTATGTCTGCCGGCAGAATAAAAACGCCGCCCTTTACGAGTGCCTGCGCTGACGAGCGTCGGCGCGGTCCATAAACGGCGGCGTCTTTGTATGCTTATGCCTACTCCTGGGAAATGGCCTCCACGGGACAGGTTTCGGCACAGGCGCCGCAATCGATGCAGGCTTCCGGATCGATCACGTACTGGTCTGCCCCCTGGGAAATTGCCTCGACGGGACAATTCGGCGCGCAGGCTCCACAGGAAACGCAGTCGCTGCTGATTTTATATGCCATATGTATACCTCCAAAATATCTCTGTCGCGTTCTCAAACGCGTCAAAATCACCTGTATTTTACCACGATTATATGAAAAATCAATAGTTTATTGGATATACTAACAGTTGGCAGGCTTTCAGTTGGCAGGTTTGAGCCGTGATGCCGCTGGAGGCGGACGACAACTGGATTCAAAATCGTCAGGATCGGGTGTGCTAAGACAGCCCGACGCTGTGTCGGATCTATAATGGCAAGCAATCGACACTTTAACGGGCTGTAATAAGGCAAATCCTTCTTATGACTGAGCTTGATATGACAGGCGAGAGATTTCAGACAGCGTACGGCGCGGCGAACAGGAGAGCTGACCTTGAAAAAAAACGATGCGTCAAACATGCGGGGAGACTGTCCCGGACTGGACGGCGGGCCGGTCAGTGCGGAGCACGAGCGGCGGTTTACGCGGCAGAACCGGGAGCAGGGGACCGTCGCGAGCAGCGGCGTTTCCGACAGCTCGGAAACCCAAAACCAGCAAAATCCTGAGAAAGGCAGAGCAACCGAGTCGTAAATGAGCGTGCCGGCGTTTAAACGCCGATAACGCCGGATAGCGGCGGTTGCCGCCGCGGCACGCCCGTTGTATGATTGACTAAAAGGTCAAAGATAGTCAAAGTCAAATGATGGAGTGATGCTTTATGGGCATGAGCGACCTCATTGCCGGGTTCATACAGGAGGTCCTCGAGGACGCCGACGGCTGCGCCGAGCTGCAGCGGTCGGAGCTGGCAAACAGGTTCAAGTGCGTGCCGAGCCAGATCAACTATGTGATATCGACCCGCTTTTCGCCGGAACGCGGCTACATCGTGGAAAGCCGGCGGGGCGGCGGCGGATTCATCCGGATCACGCGCGTGAGCATGGAACCCAGGTGCCTGATCATGCACACGGTCAACACCATCGGAGACGAGATCGATTTGAGCTCCGCGACGGCCCTGACGACAAACCTGCTTCAAAGCGGGGCGATCGGCAAAAACGAGGCGCAGCTCATCCTGTCGGCCATCGGCAACGCGTCGCTGCGGCCGGTGCCCGCACAGGAACGCGACATGGTCCGGGCCAGCATTTACAAACAGATGCTCATCAACATACTATAAATAAGCAGGCAAACTTAAGCAGCGGAAAGGAGACTGCGTCATGAAATGTGAAAATTGCGGCAAGGAAGAAGTAAACTTTCACTACACATCCAATATAAACGGAAACATAACCGAAAAGCATCTGTGCGCGGAATGCGCAGTCAGGCTGGGATTTGACAAAAAACTCGGATTGAGTGTCAACGGAGGTTTCGGCGGGGAGCTGCCGGACAAATCGGAGAAATCGTTCGAGGAGGCTTTCGCGGAGCTGTTCGGCTTCATGCCGAACAGGCGGATGTTCAGAGGGTACGGAATGGTTATCCCGACCTTCATCATCCCGTCCGTGAGTGTGCTCGTCCCCGGCGGCGGCAGCGAGACCGCCGCGGGTGCAAAAGGCGAAGAACGCGCGGAGGTCAAACCGGCCGTGGACGATGAGATGAAACGGCGCCGCGAGATCAATATCCTGCGCGAACGGATGCGCGCCGCGGCCGAGGCCGAGGAGTACGAAAAGGCGGCCGAACTGCGCGACGCCATCAAAAAGCTCGAAATCAAGGCGGACTAGAGGGCGCTGGACTCATAAAGCGCCCCAAAAAGGGCAATAACATAAATTGGACGATATACCGGGGCCGGCGTAAAAAACCGGCCTCTCGGTATAAAGCGCCGGCCGGCGCAATAAACCTGACATTTTACCGGCGGACAATGGCAGGGTTACTTCAAATAAGCCGCCGGAGAAACGGAAGATAATTATGCGTTTTGAAGACAGATTCACCGAACGGGCGAAAAGCGTCCTCGACCTCGCGCACGGCGCGGCGGCCGAGCTGGGCCACAGCTACGTCGGGAGCGAACATATCCTCCTGGGACTCGCGCGCGAGGGCGGCGGCGTGGCCTCGAAGGTGCTGCGCGAGTCTGGCCTGGAAAGCCGCCTCGTGCTCGATTTGATAGAGAAGAACATCGGCCGGGGCGGCCAGGGCGACATCCCGCCGCAGGGCCTGACGCCGCGCGCCAAGCGCGTCATAGAGCTTGCGGTCACGGAGGCCAATCGCCTCGGGCACAACTACATCGGCACGGAGCATCTGCTGATGGGGATTCTCCGCGAGTACGACAGCGTCGCCGCCAAGCTCATCATTTCGACGGGCGTCGATCTCAACAAGATGTACACGGAGATCCTCAACATCTTCGGCAGCAGCGAATACCGCCCGCGCCAGACGGCGTCGGTCGGCAAAGCGAAAAAGACGGACACCAAAACGCTCGACCAATTTTCACGGGATCTGACGGAAATGGCCCGCAGCGGGTCGCTCGACCCGGTCATCGGGCGCGAAAACGAGATCCAGCGCGTGATCCAGATCCTGTCCCGGCGGACGAAGAACAATCCGGTTTTAATCGGCGAGCCGGGCGTCGGCAAAACGGCCATCGCCGAGGGACTCGCGCAGCGCATCATGACGGGCGACGTGCCCGAGACGCTCAAGGACAAGCGTGTTGTCTCGCTCGACCTGTCGGGCATGGTGGCCGGCACGAAATACCGGGGCGATTTTGAGGAACGCATCAAGGCCGCCATTGACGAGGTCATCAAGGCCGGGGACGTCGTGCTGTTCATCGACGAGCTGCACACGATCATCGGCGCGGGCGCCGCGGAAGGCGCCATCGACGCGGCCAACATCATCAAGCCGGCGCTCGGACGGGGCGAGATCCAGGTCATCGGGGCCACGACGCTCAACGAGTACCGCAAGCACGTTGAAAAGGACGCCGCGCTCGAGCGGCGCTTCCAGCCGGTGACCGTCAACCAGCCGACGGAGGAGGAGTCCGTGCTGATCCTCAGGGGCCTGCGCGACAAGTATGAGGCCCACCACAAGCTGAAGATCACGGACGAGGCCATCGACGCGGCCGTCAAAATGTCCAGCCGGTACATCAACGACCGGTACCTCCCGGACAAGGCCATCGACCTCGTCGACGAGGCGGCCAGCCGCGTCCGTATGGAAAACCTGAAGCTCCCGCCCGACCTTAAGGAGCTTGAGGCAAGAAAGGAGGCGCTCGCCGCCGAGAAGGAAGCGGCCGTCAAGAGCCAGGACTTCGAGCGCGCGGCCGGCATCCGGGACCGCGAGCGGCAGCTCGACGAGGAGATTGAAAAAGCGCGCAAGAACTGGGAGGACATCCGCACGGGCCAGCGCGGGAGCGTCGGCCCCGAGGACATCGCGGCCGTCGTGTCCGGCTGGACGGGCATCCCCGTCACCAGCATTACGCAGGACGAGAGCGAGCGGCTTTTGAAAATGGAAGATGTCCTGCACAAGCGCGTCGTCGGCCAGAACGAGGCCGTCACGGCCGTTGCCAAGGCGCTCAGGCGCGGCAGGGTCGGGCTCAAGGACCCCAAGCGGCCGATCGGCTCGTTTTTGTTCCTCGGGCCGACGGGCGTGGGCAAGACGGAGCTGTGCAAGGCGCTGGCCGAGGCGATGTTCGGCGACGAAAACGCGATGCTGCGCGTGGACATGTCCGAGTATATGGAAAAACACACCGTCTCCAAGCTCATCGGCTCGCCGCCGGGCTACGTCGGCTACGACGAGGGCGGACAGCTGACGGAGAAGGTCCGCCGCCGCCCGTACTCGGTGCTGCTGTTCGACGAGATTGAAAAGGCGCATGAGGACGTTTTCAACATCCTGCTGCAGATCATGGAGGACGGCATCCTCACGGACGCGCAGGGCCGGCGCGTTGACTTCAAGAACACCATCATCGTCATGACGTCCAATGTCGGCGCGCGCAATATCACCGACAAGCAGAAAAAGCTCGGCTTCGCCCTCATCGGGACCGACGAGGAGGCCTCGAAGTTTGAAAACATCCGAAGCGCCGTCATGGAGGAGCTCAAGCGCACCTTCAAGCCCGAGTTTTTAAACCGGGTGGACGAGACGATCGTCTTCCACCAGCTCACCCGGGAAAATATCCGGCAGATCAGCGCGAACATGCTGAAGATCGTCACGGAGCGCGTGCGGGCCATGGGCATCGGCCTCCTGGCGGACGACGCGGCCCTCGACCTTCTGAGCGAGAAGGGCTTCGATCCCGTCTACGGGGCGCGGCCGCTCCGGCGCGCCATACAAAACGCCGTGGAGGACGCCGTCGCGGAAAAGATACTCGACGGCAGCATCAAGGAAGGCGACACGGTGACCGTCGCCGCTGTCGACGGCAGGATCGAGCTGAAGACAGGTCAGGCCGAAGAGGCAAAAATACCGGCCGAACAGACGGCCGGCCTATAAAGATATTTCAAACTTTGACGCCGGGGCGGAAAGCCCCGGCGTCAGCCTGTCGACAAACCCAGAGGGCTTTGTCGACAAGAAGCTTGCATGACGGCCGCTCAGCCGCAGCCGTCATGAGAAGTGTCATTTCCGATGCGCATGTCCCCGGAAA
>CAYMLM010000127.1:1948-8539 GCA_964391385.1 uncultured Papillibacter sp. | reverse complement strand
CGGCGGAAGCTGAAGCCGAGCTGCAAGTCGTCACTTCACAGCAGCAGGCTGAGATCCGCCGTCAGGCCGAAAGCCGTTTAAACGAAGCGGCCGATATCATTGTCGAAAGGATTGTACACGGCTGATGTCAATCGTCAAGATGAAAAAAATCAACCTGATCGGACTGCGCGCGCAGAAGGACGATTTGCTGCGTGAGCTGATGCTGATCGGCTGCGTGGAGGTCTCCGAGCCGGAGGACCTGCTGAGCCATCCGGAGATCGCCTCCCTCACCAGGCGCGAGACGAGCCAGCTTGAGCCATACCAATCAGACTGCGCCGCTGTTTCACGCGCGCTGGACATCATAAAGCACTATGTGCCCGTCAAAACGAGCCCTTTCGCGCGCCGCCAGGACGTGTCCGTTTCACATTTTCTCAGCGAAACCGATCTGGACAAATATCTTGCCCTGGCCGAAAAACTGACGGACTGCGATCAACGCATACGGCGGCTTTCCGCTGAGGAGACACGGAAAAATTCCCTGATCGAATCGCTTCTCCCGTGGGAGCCGATGACGCTGCCTCTGGACGACCCCGGAACAACGACGGCCGGGATCGTATACGGAGCACTTCCGCCCCTGGCGGATCTGCAGGAAATCAACTGCGCGCTGGCCGATGCCGCGCCGGAGGCGCAGGCTTTGGATATCTCCTGCGATAAGGATCAGCTTTGCACGCTGGTCGTCTACCTGCGCGACAAGCAGGCCGCCGTGTACGAAATCCTGCGGGCCCGGGGCTTTTCGGAGTCGTCCCTCAAAAACCTTCACGGCTCGGCGCGGGAAAACATTGCGGAAGCCAGGGAGCAAATTGCCGACATGCGCAGCGAGCGCGAAAGTCTCACTGAGCAGATCGCCTCGGAAGCGCCGCACCGCGATGGCCTGCAGCGTGTTTTGGATTATCTGACGACGAAGGTCGCCCGCGCCGAGGCCGCCGAGCGCCTTTTGGCGACGGACTCCACCCTCACCCTCACCGGCTGGGTAACGGCGCCTTCGGAAAAGAAGCTGGACAGCGTTCTCTCGAAATACACCTGCGCCTGGGAGCTCCGCGACCCGGCGCCGGAGGAATACGAGCACGTCCCCGTACAGCTTAAAAACAACGCCCTGACGAGTCCCTTAACAATGGTGACGGAAATGTACAGCCTGCCGGCGTATGACGGCGTCGACCCGAATCCGCTGATGGCGCCGTTCTTCGTGCTGTTTTACGGCATCATGATGGCGGACGTGGGCTACGGACTCCTCATGATCCTTGCGGCGCTGATCGTAAAAAGGAAAAAGCCCCGGGGCGGCATGAGAAACTTTTTCAACCTGCTTTTGATGTGCGGTGTCTCCACTCTTGCCCTCGGCGTCGTAACGGGCAGTTTTTTCGGAGACGCGCTGCCGAAGCTTTTCGAGCTGTTCGGCGGAACCTTCACCCTGCCCTACAAACCGCTTTTCGATCCGCTGAACAATACGCAGCAGGTCCTCATCGGCGCTTTGGCTCTGGGCGCTTTCCAGATCATCGTCGGCATGGCCATAAGCTTTGTCAAGCAAACGCGGGACGGTCATTTTTGGGACGCGCTTTTTGACGTCGGCTCCTGGTGGCTCCTGTTCGGGGGCATCGCGCTCGGCGCGCTGGGGATCACCTGGTGGGTGGCCATCGCGGGCGTTGCGGCGCTGGTGCTGACTCAGGGGCGCTCCAAGCCGACCGTACTCGGCAAGCTGGCCGGCGGCGTCGGCAGTCTATATAACATCACCGGTTATTTCGGAGACATCCTCTCATACTCGCGTATCATGGCGCTGATGCTGGCCGGAGGCGTCATCGCCCAGGTGTTCAACACGCTGGCCGCGCTGACGGGAAATATCGTCACCTTTTTACTCATCTTTCTCGTCGGTCATGCCTTGAACCTCGGCCTGAATCTTTTAGGCTGCTACGTCCACGACCTGCGCCTGCAGTGCCTGGAGTTTTTCGGGAAATTCTATAAAGACGGCGGCCGGCCGTTTCAGCCGCTTCGTATAAATACAAAATATGTAAACATCACCGACATCGATCAATAAGGAGGATCATAATCATGCAGGCATTTTTTGAAAGTTTCGGCGGTATGGCATTGGGCATTCTGGGCGCGGGGCTTGCCGTCGTCCTGGCGGGCATCGGCAGCGCCAGGGGCACGGGTATGGCCGGCGAGGCAGGCGCAGGACTTCTGAGCGAGGATCCGAGCAAATTCGGTAAGGTTATGATCCTGCAGGTGATCCCCGGTACGCAGGGTATTTACGGCTTCGTTGTCGGCTTTCTGGCGCTCATGTTCATGGGCGTGCTCAACGGCACGGCTGTCGGCATGACGATCACGGAGGGCTTCCGCTTTTTCGTGGCTTGTCTGCCGATCGCGTTCGGCGGATGGATCTCAGCCATTGCCCAGGGCCGCGTGGCGGTTTCCGCCATCAATATCCTGGCGAAGAAGCCCAACGACTGGGCCAAGGGCATGATCCTGTGCATCACGGTGGAATTTTATGCGATTTTATCGCTGCTTGTCTCCGTATTTATCCTGCTTTATATCAGGCGCGGATAGCCGCCGGCATTTCACGAGCAATTGTGTCGCCGCATCTAAGGCGATATGGGGGTTTATATGAACGGTATCGAGAGAATCCTTGACCATATTCAAGCCGAGGCGGCCGCCGAACGCGCCGCGATCGACGCGGAGGCGGATGCCCGCTGCGCCGAAATCACGGCGGAGTATACAAAAGCCGCGCAATCGGAATATGAAAAGGTCATGAGCGACGGCGAGATAAAAGCCAGGCAACGCTTTGAACGCCTCTCAAGCGCCGCTGCGCTTGAAGCCAAAAAACAGCTGCTGGGAACAAAACAGGAAATGATGCAGGCAGCTTTCGAGCGCGCGGCCCAACTGCTGGCGGAACTGCCGGACAGCCTGTATATCCCGCTTCTGGCGCGCCTGGCGTCGGAAGCGTCCCGCACGGGTTCTGAAAAGCTCGCCTTTTCGGAGCGCGATACCGCCCGCATCGGAACAGCGGTGAAAAACGCCGCCAATGATCTCCTGCGCAGGGCGGGTAAAGAAGCAAACCTCACCGTTTCGGCCGGCGCACGGGAAATGAGCGGCGGCGTCATCGTCATAAACGGCGATATTGAAACCAACTGCAGCCTGGATGCGCTCATAGGGCAGCACCGCAGCGCGCTGTCCGGTCCGGTCGCGCAGAAGCTGTTCGGCTAAACCCTATATCCCGAAATCCCAAGACATGTTAGGAGGAGGCCGCTTGTCCAAAACCAAACTCCGTGATACGGATTTCCTATATCTGACCTCCATGCTCCGGGCACGGGAGTCAAGAATGCTCACCGCCGACAGGATCGGCCGCATGCTGGACGCCCCGGGCTTTGGCGAGGCTGCGAAAATGGCCGAGGAAATCGGCTACCGCGATATGTCCGGGATGGATGTTTTCGGGATTGAGAAAGCCCTTTCCGCCCATCGGGCAGACATATTCCGGGAGCTGGCGGCCTATGCGTACGCGCGTCCCGTCGTGGACCTTTTCAGGGCCAAATACGATTACCACAATGTCAAGGTTTTGGTAAAATCCATGGGGGCCAACGTTGATGCCACTCATATCCTCTCAGACTCCGGGCGTATAGACGCCGGAGTCCTGACCGAGGCCTTCATCAGCGGCGAGCGGGGCGATCTGCCTGCGGCGATCCGGGAGGCCATACACGAAGGCGTCTCAGTCTTATCCCGGACTAAAAACCCGCAGCTGTCGGATATCGCCATCGATAAAATCTATTTCGGGGAGCTGTCCTCGGCCGCCCTTGCGCTTGGCGGCGATTTCATGGCCGGTTACGTCCGTGTTCTGACAGACAGCGCAAACCTGCGCACCTTTATACGCGCGCTGAGGACGCACAGGACCGCGGATTTCCTGCGCGCGGCTTTGATTCCGGGCGGCAGCGCCGGGATGCAGTCCATTTTGAACCTCCCCGCCACCGGAGAAGGCCTTTCGAACGTATTTAAGTCCCCGGAGCTGGAAGGGGCCGTAAAACTCGCGGCGGATGCGCTGCACGGCGGCAGCCAGACAGCCTTCGAGCGCGCGTGCGACGACGCGGCCATGCACTATCTGGCCCAGAAGCGGTACGCGGCTTTCGGGCCGACCGTCGTGCTGACGTATCTGGTGGAACTGGAATGGGAGATCACCTGTGTGCGCATGATTCTTTCGGGTAAGCTCAGCGGCATCTCGGCCGAGGTTATCCGGGAAAGGCTCCGGTCAAGCTATGTATAAAATTGCGGTCATAGGCGGCGCGGATACGGTCCTGGGCTTCAAGGCCCTCGGGCTCGAAGCGCATCCCGTAACCGGCGCGGACGAGGCCCGGAACATCATCCGTCAACTCGTATCGGAAGACTGCGAGGACGATTACGCCGTCATCTATCTGGAAGAGACGCTCGCGCCGGCGCTCTCGGCCGAAATCGAGCGGTTCAGGGACAGCGTCACGCCGGCCATCATCCTCATACCGGGCCGCGAGGGCTCGTCGGGCCGGAGCATGACGGCGCTCCACGAGGCCGTCAAACGCGCCATCGGCACGGACATTCTATAGGATACACTAACAATCGTGCGTTTAGCACATGGGAGGTTTTTATGAGCGGTAAAATCGTTAAGGTTTCCGGCCCGCTCGTCGTAGCCGAAGGCCTTTCTGACGCAAACATGGCGGATGTCGTACGCGTCGGAAAGCAGCGGCTCATCGGTGAGATATTGACCATGACCGGGGATTCCGCTTCCATCCAGGTATATGAGGAGACCAGCGGTCTCGGACCGGGCGCGGAGGTTGTCACGACAGGCGTCCCGCTGTCCGTCGAACTCGGCCCCGGCCTTCTTGAAAACATATACGACGGCATCCAGCGCCCGCTGACGGAGGTCCGCGAGCAGACAGGTTCGACGATCTCCCGCGGCGTCGACATACCGGCCTTGAACCGTTCGAAAAAATGGAGGTTCAAGCCCGTCGTGGCCGCCGGTACGACGGTCGAAGGCGGCACGATCATCGGCACCGTCGACGAGACGGCGGCCGTCATTCACAAGATCATGATACCGCCCGGTCTTTCCGGTACGGTCGCGTCGATTGAAGAAGGCGAGTTCACGGTCGAGGAAACCGTCTGCAGGGTCAAGGCGTCGGACGGTACGGTCCGCGACGTGACGATGATGCAGAAATGGCCCGTCCGCGTCAACCGGCCATACGCGCGCAAAACGATGCCGTCGCGCCCGCTCAACACGGGCCAGCGCAATATAGATACGCTTTTCCCGCTGGCCAAGGGCGGCACGGCCGCCGTCCCCGGCCCGTTCGGGAGCGGCAAAACGGTCGTCCAGCACCAGCTGGCCAAGTGGTCGGACGTCGACATCGTCGTTTATATCGGCTGCGGCGAACGCGGCAACGAGATGACGGACGTTTTGATGGAATTCCCGGAGCTTCCCGACCCGAGAACCGGAGAACCGCTCATGAAACGCACCGTCCTCATCGCCAACACGTCCGACATGCCCGTCGCGGCGCGCGAGGCGTCCATCTATACGGGCATCACAATCGCGGAGTATTTCCGCGATATGGGCTACGACGTGGCCGTCATCGCCGACTCGACGTCCCGCTGGGCGGAGGCGCTGCGCGAGATGTCCGGCCGGCTCGAGGAGATGCCGGGCGAGGAAGGGTATCCCGCATACCTCGCCTCGCGCCTGGCCCAGTTCTACGAGCGCGCGGGCGTCGTCGAGTGTATCGGGGGCGATCATCGCCGCGGCACTCTGACGGCCATCGGCGCCGTATCCCCGCCGGGCGGCGATACGTCCGAGCCGGTCTCCCAGGCCACAATGCGCATCGTCAAGGTCTTCTGGGGCCTTGACGCAGCCCTGGCCTATGCCCGCCACTTCCCCGCCATCAACTGGCTGACCAGCTATTCGCTGTATCTGGACACGCTCAAGCCCTGGTTTGACGCTGAGATCGGCCGGGAATTCCATCAAAACCGCGAGCGCGCGCTGGCTCTTCTTCATGAGGAATCGGAGCTTCAGGAGATCGTCAAGCTGGTCGGCCAGGACTCGCTGTCGGCGCCCGACCGGCTCACGCTCGAGACCGCCAAGATGATCCGGGAAGACTTCCTTCAGCAGGACGCCTTCGCCGACATAGACTCCTACTCCCCTTACGGCAAGCAGTTTAAGCTTCTGGGGCTCATCCTGCGCTACAACGCGCTGTGCCGCGAAGCGCTGGACAAGGGCGTCACCGATATCCAGGCGCTGTTCACGATCGAAGCCCGCGAGCAGATCGGGCGCGCGAAGATCGTGCCGACGGAGGAATATGAAAAGGTGTTTGCACGGATTGCCGAGGAGATGGCCTATCAGATCGGCGACATCGTGGAAGGAGGCGACCGGCAGTGATCAGAGAATACCGCACGATACAGGAGATCGTGAGCCCGCTCATGATGATCCGGGACGTCGAAGGCGTCACATACGACGAGCTGGCCGAGATCGAGCTGCCGGACGGCACGGTGCGGCGCTGCAAGGTGCTGGAGGTCGACCGCGACACGGCCGTCGACCAGCTGTTTGAAAGCGCGGCCGGCATCAAT
>CAYMLM010000127.1:0-1938 GCA_964391385.1 uncultured Papillibacter sp. | reverse complement strand
ATCAATCTCGCCCAATCGAAGGTTCGCTTTCTCGGCCACCCGCTGGAGCTGGCCGTTTCCGCCGACATGCTCGGGCGCGTGTTCAACGGCATGGGTCAGCCCATCGACGGCGGGCCGGAGATACTCGCCGAGTCCATGCAGGACATCAACGGCCTGCCCATGAATCCGGCGGCCCGCGACTATCCGAACGAATTCATCCAGACCGGCGTTTCCACAATCGACGGACTCAATACGCTCGTACGCGGTCAGAAGCTGCCGATCTTCTCCGGTTCCGGCCTGCCGCACGCGCAGCTGGCGGCACAGATCGCCCGTCAGGCGAAGGTTCTCGGCGACGAGGCGGGTAAATTCGCCGTCGTGTTCGCCGCCATCGGCATCACGTTTGAGGAGGCCGAGTATTTCGTGCAGGAGTTTAGCCGCACCGGCGCCATAGACCGGACGGTCCTGTTCACGAATCTCGCCAACGACCCGGCCGTCGAGCGTATCGCCACGCCGCGTATGGCGCTCACGGCGGCCGAATACCTCGCCTTTGAAAAAGACATGCATGTGCTCGTCATCCTGACGGATATCACGAATTACGCCGAGGCGCTGCGCGAGATATCGGCGGCCCGCAAGGAGGTTCCCGGACGGCGCGGCTATCCCGGCTACCTGTACACGGACCTTGCCACGATGTACGAGCGCGCCGGACGCCGCATCGGGAAGGCCGGCTCGATCACGATGATCCCGATCCTCACGATGCCCGAGGACGACAAGACGCACCCGATCCCGGACCTCACCGGATATATTACGGAGGGCCAGATCATCCTTTCGCGCGATTTGCACCGCAGGGGCATCATGCCGCCGATCGACGTTCTGCCCTCCCTGTCCCGGCTGAAGGACAAGGGCATCGGCAAGGGCAAAACACGCGAGGACCACGCCAACACGATGAATCAGCTTTTTGCCGCGTACTCTTCCGGCAAGGACGCGAAGGAGCTCATGACGATCCTCGGCGAAAGCGCGCTGACGTCCACGGATCTGCTGTTTGCCAAATTTGCCACGGAGTTCGAAGAACAATACGTCACGCAGGGCTTCGATGAAAACCGTACGATCATCGAGACGCTCGAGCTCGGCTGGAAGCTGCTGAGCATCCTGCCGAGATCGGAGCTCAAGCGTATCCGCACCGAGTATATCGATAAATACATGCCTCAAACGGACGATTGAGGGGTGAGAGTCTATGGCCACTAAAACCATATCGCCGACCCGGATGGAGCTCACCCGGCTCAAAGCGCGCCTGAAGACCGCCAGGCGCGGCCACAAGCTTCTCAAGGACAAGCGCGACGAGCTGATGCGCCAATTCCTGGAGATCGTGCGCAGAAACCGCGAGCTGCGCGCGCGCGTGGACGAGGGGCTGAGCACGGCAAACCGCGCGCTCGCCGTCGCGTCGTCCATTATGTCGCCCGATATGCTCGAGCAGTCGCTTTTGTACCCCAAGCAGAGCGTCGAGCTGGATATGACGCTGGGCAACATCATGTCGGTGCGCGTACCGATCTATCATTACGTCACAAAAAACGCGGACGCCTCCGAGATCTACCCCTACGGCTTCGCCCAGACGTCCGGCGAGCTCGACGACGCACTCGAGGCCATGGCCGCCGTCTTCGCCGACATGCTGGAGCTGGCGCAGGTCGAAAAGACAATGCAGCTTTTGGCCGACGAGATCGAAAAGACGCGCCGGCGCGTCAACGCGCTCGAGTACGTCCTGATTCCGGAGATGCAGACCAGCATCCGGTACATCTCCATGAAGCTTGAGGAGAACGAGCTGTCCACGAAGGTCCGGCTGATGAAGGTCAAGGACATGGTGCTCGAAAACGCGCGCCGCAGCCGATAGTTTTCCATCTCACTTATAAAACGGGCCCGCCGGAGATCGGAAGAGCACACGTCTGAACTCCAGTCACCGCTCATTAT
>CAYMLM010000126.1:0-8554 GCA_964391385.1 uncultured Papillibacter sp. | reverse complement strand
ATAACGAGAAGTTTACGTCCAAGGCGCCGGAAAACGTCGTCGCCGCCGAGCGCGAACGGGCCGACAAGGCCAGGGCGCTCATCGAAAACCTCGGGGAGAGCCTGAAGGCCCTGTCCGTTTAAAGCGCGCGAACGCAATAAAACGCCTGCCGCCGCCAAGCGACATAAACCGCGCGTTCAATCATATAAAATACCCTGTGTACAAGCTGTCGACGCGCGCTGCGCATAAGTCCGCCGCCTGTATACGGGGTTTTTTACATAAATAAAGGACTGGAGGTGTTTTGTATGACGCTCAGATCGTCTTTCGACGACGGAATCCTGACCGTCTGTCTGGGCGGCGAGCTGGACCATCACGAGGCGAAAAAGGCCGTGGCCTTCATCGAGGAAAATATCGACGCGCGGCTGCCGCGGGAGGCCGTTCTGGATTTCAGGGATTTATCCTTTATGGATTCTTCGGGCATCGCCGTCGTCCTGAAGACATACAGGCGAATGAAGGAAATCGGCGGCAGGCTGCGCGTGGAAAACGCCGTCAAGCAGCCCCGGCGCGTTCTCGACGCCTCCGGCGTTGAGCGCATTGTCAAGATTTCCGCCGCGACGAAGGAGGCCTGATACATATGACCGAGACAAACAGCATAAAAATCGAGTTTTTGAGCCGGTCGGCCAACGAGAGCTTCGCAAGGACGGCTGTCGCGTGCTTTGCCGCCCAGCTTGACCCGACGCTCGAGGAGCTCGGCGACATCAAAACGGCGGTGAGCGAGGCCGTCACCAACTGCATCGTTCACGCTTATCCGGATACGCTCGGCCGCATCCTGCTGCGCGCGCGGCTCTTTGACGACAACTCGATCGAGATCACCGTGCGCGACTGGGGATGCGGCATCGAAGACGTGGCGCGCGCGCGGTCGCCGATGTTTACGACCGGCGGGGAAGACCGGAGCGGGATGGGCTTTACGATTATGGAGAGCTTTATGGACCGTCTGCGCGTCCGCTCCAGGCCCGGGCACGGCACAACCGTCGTGATGCGACGGAAAATTTCGCTGCGCGTCAGCCAGAAATAATGGAAAAGGAAGCTCTCGAGCGCCTGATGGCCGCCAAGCGCGGCGACCGCGACGCGGCCGACGAGATGGTGGCGGGGAATTCCGGCCTCATCTGGAGCATCGCGCGCCGCTACTTCGGGCGCGGCGTCGACCCGGACGACCTCTACCAACTCGGCTGCGTCGGGTTTCTAAAGGCCGTGGAGGGGTTCGACCCGTCCTTCGGCACGCAGTTTTCGACGTATGCCGTGCCGAAGATCGCCGGCGAGATCCGCCGCTTTTTGCGCGACGACGGCAGCATCAAGGTCAGCCGGAGCATCAAGGAGCGCGCGCACGCCATCCGCAGCGCCAAAAGCGCGCTCGAGCAGCGGCTCGGCCGGGAGCCGACGCTCTCGGAGCTCTCCGAGGAGACGGGCATCACGGCCGAGGAGATCGCCGTGGCGGAAACGGCGACGGGCGCGCCCGAATCGCTGCAGCGGGAGACGGGCGAGGACGGCTTCACGCTCGAAAACGTCCTGGGCGACTGGTTTCAGGAAGAAAACCTGATCGAGCAGGTCGCGCTCCGGGAGGCGATTTCCACGCTGCCGGAAAAAGAGCAGATGGTCATAAAGCTGCGGTATTACCGGGGCATGACGCAGGATCAGGCGGCGCGCATCCTGAAGGTCTCCCAGGTGCAGGTCTCGCGGCTCGAGCGCCGCGCCGTCGAGCAGCTGCGGATACAATTGGTATAGGCAGGCTTAGGACGCGTAAGCGTAAGAGCTGCGGCCGCGTCTGTGGCAAGCCGGGAAAAATACAGGGGGCGTCCCATGCGGGATGCCCCCCGTTTTCACCGGCCGCGGCTGCTTTCCTCAAACGGTATGCCTTAAGGGCAAATCAATGTAAAACCTTGTATATTCGCCGTCTTCCGATTCAAAGCTAAGGATGCCGTTATGCTCGTTGACGATCCTGTAGCTGATCGACAGCCCCAATCCCGTTCCTTCCGTCCTGTTTTTTGTTGTAAAGAAAGGATTGAAAATCTTATCTTTTATCTCCTCCGGTATGCCTGTGCCCCTGTCCTCGATCGTGATCCTGACGCCTTTTTTGCCGTTCACAGCGCGGCTTGCCGCTGAAATGCATATCTTCTTGTTCTCGTCAAATCCTTCGTATTGGGAATTTAACGCCTGACTGGCGTTTATGAGAAGGTTCATGAGCACCTGCTGCAGTTCCTGACTCCTGCATTCAATCGGCGGCAGCCCGTCCGATACGTCAACATTCAGTAATATCTGATCCTTGCCGAAGATCGTCTTAATCAAGCGCAGGGTCCCGTCTATCAAGTCCCCGACTTTTGTTTTTTCAAACGCCCGTTCTTTTCTTGAAAACGACAGAAGACGCTGGACAATGGCAGAAATCCTGTTCGATTCGTTGATGATTTCACTTGAATACTCAAGGATGACGGGTCTGGCGTCATCCAGGCTGTTTTCTCTTTTTACCGCCAGGTCCAGTATGAGCTGCCCATAATTCATGACGCCGTTGATGGGGTTGTTAATCTCATGCGCCACGCCGCTGGCCAAGGTGCCGATGGCCTCAAACTTCTGCCGCTCCCTGATGTGCGCTTCCATGTCCAGTAGGGATTTATTCGCCCGCTCCAGCTCGCCGCTCTTGAGCTTTATTTTGTGCCTGACAAATAAGTTCGAAGCAATCAGGACCAGCAGCAGGATCGGCATGAGGATAAACGCGGACGATTTCAGTTTTTCCAGGAATGAAATCGAATCGTCGATTAAAAACGGAAACCACTTCTTGTACAGTTCGTCAAACGTGCCGTTTGTCGATACGATGGCCAGGCCTTCGTTGAGCTTGGACAAGAGCGTCTTATCGCCTTCCAGCACGGCAAAACAGAATTTTTGCTCAAAGCCGACCAGATTCGTTCTTATGTGCGTGAGTCCGTCCTCGTCGATCTGGGTCGCGGCCTTGACGTTCCTCAGGCCCAAATGCTCAATGAGCTGCTCTCCCACCAGGCTTTGAGCCAGAACCGCATCATATTTGCCCGATTCAAGCAGTTCAAAGGCTTCCTGATATGTATCGGTCAAAATGAGGTTCTCTGAAAACCCCATTCTCAGGGCGTATTCGTGCGCGTTATCCCCTTTCATCACGACGATCTGTTTGTCGTACAGGTCTTGCTCCGTACTGATTTGCTTATTGTCTTTCCTGATAAATATGTTGCCGTGCATAATGATGTACGGAACTGTAAAATCGTAATATATGTCTCTGTCTTCCGTATACCCTACGAGCGGCAGCACATCCAGTTCACCGTTTTTCAGTTCCTCTTTCAGCACCGACCAGCTGTCGATCTTAAAGCTGAGCTCCAAGTCCATCACTTCCGCCACCTGTCTTAAAAGCTCGACAGAAAACCCGTCCGGCTCGCCGTTGCTTGTTACGGAAAAAGGCGGATAATCATACTCCGTGGCACTTTTATATACATTTTCGCTTTCCTGCGCAAGCGCGGCATTCCCTGATACGGAAAGCAGCAATAAGAAAGCTACCGTGAACACAACTCGTTTCAAATAAATCCCCCTTTTACTTTATTCGTTGCCTTTTTGTTCGTTTATTACAAAATTTGTATCAATAATACACAAATTTATTGCGAATTTCAATAGTTTAATAACAGCTGCTTCCTGCTGAAAGCCCGGCCGGCTGATTCATACGCAAGAGCCATAATATTTATATATAATAAAAATTTATTGTTTATCGATAAATTAGTATTGCATTTCAATACCGCTTCTGCTATACTGACGCCGCAGACACAAAAAAGGGGGAACCTGCCATGTGGACCAGCAGCAAGTCGATACTTTTAAGCCGGATCGCCGTGATCCTGTTTATGGCGGCGCTCGTGGCCGCGGCTGTCGCCGCGCCGTGGCTTTCGGACAGATTATTCAGTTTTGCAAGCGAGCTGGGCGCGACGTATTTTTTGCTGACGGTATACGCCGGCGCCGTTCCGGCGGCGTTTTTGCTCATCAGCCTGTTCTGCCTGCTGCGCCGCATTGAAAAGGGGACTGTGTTCATACAAAAGAATGTGGACAGCCTGCGGCATATCTCCTGGTGCTGCTTCGCGGGCGCCGTCGTCAGCCTGGCGTCCAGCCTGTACTATGTCCCGTGGATCATGGTCTCCGTCGCCGCGGCCTTCGTGGGGCTCATCGTCCGGGTCGTGAAAAACGTGTTCTCAAAAGCGGTCTCGCTGCAGGACGACGTCGATTTCACGATATAGGGGGCGAGCGTTTATGTCAATTATCGTCAATCTCGACGTCATGATGGCCAAACGGAAAATGTCGTCCGGCGAGCTGGCCGAACGCATCGGCCTCAGCCAGGCCAACCTGTCCATTTTAAAAACCGGCAAAGCGCGGGCCATCCGTTTTTCGACGCTGGAGGCCGTCTGCCGGGAGCTTCATTGCCAGCCGGGCGATATCCTGGAATTCAGGGAAGATGAAAAGGAGTGATCTTTGTGAACGATTCAAACGATATGCCGATGCGGCCGGAAAACGGAGAGACGCCCGTCCCACAGGAGGGACCGCCGGTCCCTTACTATTCAGCTGCTCCGAAAGCCGCGGACGCCGCGCCGTTCCAGGCGGATTTAAAAGACGTACTCTTCGCCGTCTTCGCGTATATCCTCGGGTACCTCTTCTGCCGGTGGGTGCTCGTGTCGACGTTCGGCTGGGGCGTCGCCGCGTTTACGGCGGTCTGGCTGGCCTCGGCCCTGCTCTATCTGCTCAGGAAGGGCGTCCGTCCGGGGGCGGCGTCCTGGTTCTGGTTTGCCGTCACGCTGCTGACGGGTCTGAGCTTCGCGCTGTGGGCGGATATCGGCCTGGGGCCGCTGCGCAATCTGTTTTTGTTCTGCTCGGCCGTCTATTGGGTCTTGTCGGCCGCGTGCGCGCAGGTTTCCGGCAAAACGGGCAACTACCTGTTCCTGGACGGCCTGAACGCCGTTTTCGTCATACCCTTCGGCAATTTCCTCAACCAGTATAAAGCGTTCTCGTGCCTCAAGGGCGAAAAAAGGCGGGACGCGAAAAAGGCCTTTTCGGTCCTGCTGGGCATCCTCTTTGCGCTCATCGCCCTGCTCATCGTGACACCGCAGCTCCTGAAGGCCGACAGCGGCGCGTTTTCCGGCCTGATCGGCGATTTCCTGGACCTGTTCAGGCTGGACTGGGCAAAGGTCGGCGAATTCCTGATGTACTGCTTCCTCGCCGTCCCGACGGCCGCTTACCTGTTCGGCCTCATTTCAGGCGCCGCCGCGAAACGGAAAACAGATAAGTTTACAGCGGACAAAGCGGAAAAGACGGTGTCTTCCATGCGCGTCCTTCCGTCGGCCACGGCCTTTATCGTCCTCGGGGCGGTCTGCGCCCTGTACGTCTTATTCATCGCCTGCCAGGTTCCCTACTTCTTCTCCGCCTTCTCCGGGGCGCGGCCGGACGGATGGCTGTCCTACTCCGAATACGCGCGGCAGGGCTTTTTCGAGCTGTGCGGCCTGTCGGCCCTCAATCTCGCCATGCTCATGGCGGCCAACATCCTGAGCAAAAAGCCGCGCGCCGCGAATCCGGCGCTCCGGATCTTCAACCTCCTGCTGTCGCTCATCACGCTCGTGCTCATCGCGACGGCCATGAGCAAGATGGCCCTTTACATCGACGCGTTCGGCCTGACCGTCCTGCGCGTCCTGCCGAGCGTTTTCATGGCCTTCCTTGCGGTCGTCTTCATCGCCGTCATCGTCCTGCAGAAAGCGACGTTCTCCGTCGTCCGGGTCGCGCTCGTCACGGGGGCCGTCCTGTTCACAGCGCTGTGCCTTGTCAACGTGGACGGCCTCGTCGTCCGGTACAACACGGACCGGTACCTTGCCGGCACGCTGACGGACTACGACACGGCCCTGCTGTACCGCGCCGGCCCCGCCGGCGTCATCCCGGCCATCGAAGTTTACGAGGCCACGAGCGACGAGACGCTGAAAACAAACGTCAAATCCTATCTTGATGCGCAAAAGGGCATTGCCGAGCGCGTCGCGGGCACGTTCCGCGACACGGCGCAGCACGCCCGGGCGCTGGACGCGATTGAAGAAATAGAGCCTGAATTGAAATAAAACCCCAAAGGGGCCGCGCGCGGGAAAGATCCATCATTGATCAGGAGCGGGGACGATTATGTTTGCAACTTGCTTACTCAACTCGGGGAGTCTTGTATTTGGCATAACCGCGTGGGTACTTCCGGTTATCGGTCTCATACGGCTTCAAAAAGCCGATACTAGAAAGCGCTCTGTTTTTTCCGTAGCGAGTCTTGCCGCCTGCGCCGTCTCGCTCTGCCTGCAGATTTTCGAGCTGCACCATCGCGTCGGTATTCAGGACTGGTCGGCGCTTCTGGACACGTCCCGCGCGGTGGCATGGGCGGCCGTATTGCTTGTTATTGTTACAGTTATTCTCAATGTTGTTGCTTTGGCCAAATGCATTGAGCGGCAGCCAAAAAATTGATATGGCATATCGCTGTACCATAAAAAGAGATTTTATTGTGGATACGTTGGACATTGATACAAAATGGACGTTCGGACTGACCTATCTCACGAGCCTTTATATCCTCTGCTACGTCTGCTTTGCCGGACACATCCTCGAACGGGCCGGGCTGGAGCTTGTCGCCTTCCTGACGATCCTGCTCGTGATCGTGCTGATGTTTTACGCTTATCTCGCTCTCTGGTCCGTCTTCTTTGTTCTCGTCAAACTCAAGGACCTCAAGGCGCTGGCGTTCGCCCCGCTCGTCATGGTCCTCGTCACGGTTTTCTGCGTCGCCGTCCGGTTTGATAGCGCCGGGTTATTCTGGCTGGACTGAGGGGTAAATAGCTATATATAAATCAAAGCGGCGGGATGGAGTCATCCCGCCGCGATTTATACAACTATTCGTCCAGCTTTAAGACGGCCATGAAGGCCTCCTGCGGAACCGAGACGCTGCCGAGGCTCCGCATGCGCTTTTTGCCTTCTTTTTGCTTTTCGAGCAGCTTCTTTTTGCGTGTGATGTCGCCGCCGTAGCACTTGGCCAGAACGTCCTTCCTGAGCGCCTTGATCGTCTCGCGCGCGATGATCTTGCCGCCGATGGCGGCCTGCACGGGCACCTCGAAGAGCTGCCGCGGGATGTTCTCCTTGAGCTTTTCCGCGATCCGCCGGCCGCGCGCATACGCCTTGTCCTTGTGGACGATAAACGACAGCGCGTCGACGACCTCGCCGTTTAAAAGGATGTCGAGCTTGACGAGCTCCGACGGGCGGTAGCCCAGAAACTCGTAGTCGAGCGACGCGTACCCGCGCGTGCGCGATTTCAGCGCGTCGAAAAAGTCGTAGATGATCTCGTTGAGCGGCAGTTCGTAGCGCAGCTCGACGCGCGAGGCGTCGAGATAGCTCATCTCCTTATAGTCGCCGCGCCGGTCCTGGCACAGCTCCATGATATTGCCGACGTACTCCGGCGGGCAGATGATGCCGGCCTTCACAAACGGCTCCTCGGCCAGCTCGACGGCGACCGGGTCCGGGTAATTGAGGGGGTTGTCGACCAGGACGGTCTGTCCGTCCGTCTTCGTCACCCGGTAAACAACGCTCGGAGCCGTCGTGATGAGGTCCAGGTTGTACTCGCGCTCGAGCCGCTCCTGTATGATCTCCATGTGCAGAAGGCCCAGAAATCCGCAGCGGAAGCCGAAGCCGAGCGCGACCGACGACTCGGGCTCGTAGCTGAGCGCCGCGTCGTTGAGCTTGAGCTTTTCGAGCGCGTCGCGCAGGTCGGGATATTTCGCGCCGTCGGCCGTATAGACGCCGGAAAAGACCATCGGATGTGCCGGCTTGTAGCCGGGCAGCGGCTCCGACGCCGGCCTGTCCGCGTCCGTCACCGTGTCGCCGACCTGCGTGTTGGCGACGTTTTTGATGCTCGCCGTCAGGTAGCCGACGTCGCCGGCGCTCAGAACGTCGCACGGCTCAAGGCCGAACGGACGCATATGCCCGATCTCCACGACGCGGTACTGGGCGCCCTTGGCCATCATTTTGACGTTCATTTCCCGCCGGAGCTCGCCGTCCATGACGCGGATGTATACGATGACGCCGCGGTAGGCATCATACTGGCTGTCGAATATGAGCGCCCGGAGCGGCGCCTGGGCGTCGCCCTTCGGCGCGGGGATATCGGCTACGATCCGTTCGAGCACGTCCTCGATGCCGACGCCGAGCTTGGCCGATATCTCCGGCGCGTCCTCGGCCGGCAGCCCGACGATGTCCTCGATTTCCGCCTTGACCCGGGCCGGGTCGGCGGCCGGCAGGTCGATCTTGTTGACGACGGGCAGGATCTCCAGATTATGGTCGAGCGCCAGATACGTATTGGCCAGCGTCTGCGCCTCCACGCCCTGCGCCGCGTCTACGACCAAAAGCGCGCCCTCGCAGGCGGCCAGCGAGCGCGAGACCTCGTAGTTGAAGTCGACGTGTCCCGGCGTATCGATCAGGTTGAGCGTATACGTTTCGCCGTCCTTGGCGGCATAGCTGAGGCCGACGGCGCGCG
>CAYMLM010000125.1:0-8575 GCA_964391385.1 uncultured Papillibacter sp. | reverse complement strand
CCCCCCCCACCCCACCCTACACTCTTTCCCTACACGACGCTCTTCCGATCTGGCCTCAAGGTATCTGACCGGCGTGACGATCCCCGTCGACGGCGGCATGACGATCAGCTGACGGGAAAAAACGCACCCATAACCCATGCGGCGGCGATGGCGCCGCAACACACAAACGGAGGTACATACTATGTCAAAAAATTGCGTGGGGACGTATGAGCAGTATAAGCAGCGGCTGCTTAAAATGAAGCCGAACGTATATCTTAACGGAAAAAAGGTCGACCGTTCCAACGGCGAAACCGGCGAAAAGCGGGACCTGGCGGACTGGCTCGCCGGCGGCGCGTATGTGATGAAGCAGTGCTACGATACGGCAAACGACCCCGCGTATGCGGACGTCTGTCTCGCCGTCTCGAACCTCACCGGCAACACGATCAACCGCTGCACGCATATCAACTGTTCAAAGGACGATCTCCTAAAAAAGCAGCAGATGACGCGGCTCATCTGCCACCGTGTCGGCGGCTGCATGCAGCGCTGCATGGGCACGGACGCGATGAACGCGCTGTTTTCCGTCACCTACGACTGCGACCAGGAGTGCGGCACTGAGTACCACAAGCGCCTGCTCAAGTACATTGCATATGTCCAGGACAGCGACCTCGTTGTCAACTGCGCGCAGACCGACGTCAAGGGCTCCAGAAACCCCAAATATAAGCGGGCGCATATGCAGCCCGACCCCGATCAGTTCGTGCATGTGATTCAAACAGATGTCGACGGCATCGGTCTGGACGGCAAGCCGACGAAAGGCATCCTCGTGCGCGGGGCAAAAATCTGCAACTCAAACGCGCCCTACGTCGACGAGATCATTGTCACCCCCACAAAGTTCATGAGTCCGGACGACGCCGAATACGCCGTCTCCTTCGCCCTGCCGGCCGACTGGGACGGCGTCAAGCTGATGGCCCTGCCGGGTCTGCACCACAAGAGGTCCCACCTGGAAGCTCCTTTCGCCAAAATTGGCGACTGCGAGTCCCTGACGATCTTTGACGACGTTTTCGTCCCTGAGGAACGCGTCTTTATGAACGGTCTGGACAACGAGGGCGTCTGCCGTTTTGCCGGCTATCTCGCGCTCATGTTCGCCCACTATCACCGCCACTCCTACACCGGCTGCAAAACCGCGGTCTCCGAGGTCATTGCTTCCCAGGCGGCGCTCGTGGCGGACGTCAACGACATTGCCAGGGAATCCCATGTCCGGGAAAAGATCTGCGATATCATCAGCACGGCCGAGCTCGTTTTCGCGGCCGGCGAGGCTTCCGCATACCGCGCCCAGGAGTTCCCGTCCGGCCAGTATGTGCCGGACGAAATCCTCACGAATGCCGGGCGCCGGCTTGCCGGTCACAATATCTATCACGAATACGAAACGCTGGCCGATCTGACCGGCGGCGTCTGCGCCTCCCTCCCCACTGAGGAATCCTTCTACACGCCGGAGACGGCGGAGCTTTGCAACAAGTACATCGTCCGCAACCCGGCGTACTCGGCGGAGGATACGCACCGCGTGATGCGCATGATGGAAAACAAGCTGTGCGACGCGTTTGAGGGCGCCCAGGCGGTTGCCGGCGTGCACGGCGGAGGCTCGCCGCTCATGGAGACCATCACCATGATGAGCCGCTACGATTTGGAGGAACTCAAAGGGATCGCCAAGTACCTGGCCGGCCTGTCCGGGTATGACAAGTGCCCGCGCTATGAGAGAGCCACGGCCACGCCGCGCGCCATGCTGGCTAAATACGACGCGGCAAAGGCGGCGAAAGACGCCGCAAAAAAGACCAACGGTTAACGGCGCTATAGAGCTACTAAAGGAGTGTTGTCCCTATGGCAAATCGTCAGATAAAAATGCCGGAGTTTACTCTAGCGGGGAAGACAGCGATCGTGACGGGCGGCACCAAGGGGCTCGGCTTTGGCATCGCCGCGACGTACGCGCATTACGGGGCCAATGTGGTCCTCACCGCACGGACGGCGGGCGATGTCGTGTCAGCTTCCGAGGATATCGGCAGCCATTACATAAAGGGCGGCAACAAGTGCCTCGGCGTGGCAGCCGATTCCGGCAGGCAGGAAGACATCGACCAGGTGATTGCTCAGACGGTCGCCGCGTTCGGCAGGATCGATATCCTCGTCAACAACGCCGGCATCTCGGGGAAGACGGCGAATATTCTCACCGCCGAGTGCGACGAGACAAACTTTGACCTCGTCGTGGCCACAAACCTGAAGGGCGTTTTTCTGTTTGCCAAGGCGGCGGCCAAGCAGATGGTCGCTCAGGGCACAGGCGGCAGGATGATCAACGTCGCCTCCGTGGGAGGGCTCATCGGCGGCAAGGGTCTCGTCGCCTACGGCGCGTCGAAGGCGGCCGTCATCAGTCTGACAAAAACAATGGCCAACGAGTTCGCGCGTTACGGCATCACCGTCAATGCCATCTGCCCCGGTTATGTGGTGACGCCGCTCAACGAGTCGGTCTTCGCCGACGAGGCTATCCGGAAAAAAATGGAATCCCGGACGGCGCTCAGGCGGCTTGGCACCATTGAGGAAATCGCCGGGCCGGCCCTGGCGATGGTTTCAGATTGCTTTTCTTACATGACGGGAACATATGTCCTGCTCGACGGCGGACAGACGATAGGAGGCTGAAGCATTGCCTTACGAAAACATTATTTTCAACGCGCAGGAACACGTCGCGACCATACGGCTGAACCGTCCGAAGGCATATAACGCGCTGAGCAGCGCCATGAACGGCGACATTCTCGCGGCTCTCGACGAGGTTACGGCAGACAAAAGCATAAGCGTTCTGGTCATCACGGGCAACGAAAAGGCATTCGCCGCCGGCGCGGATATCGCCGAGATGATGAACGCGGGCCCCAACGCCGCCCGGGAAATATGCGCTTCGGCAATTGAGATAAACGACAGGCTGGAATCCATGCCGATCCCGGTGGTTGCGGCCGTCAACGGTCTGGCCTGGGGCGGAGGCTTCGAGCTGGCTCTGGCCTGCGATTTTCGTATCGGCGGCCCGAAAACAAGCTTTAAGCTGCCGGAAGTATCGCTCGGCATTATTCCAGGGGCCAACGGCACGCAGCGGCTGCTTCCCCTGCTGGGGCCGGCAAAGACGAAGGAGCTTGTCATGCTCTGCCGGCCCGTCAGCGGTGAAGAGGCGTACAAACTGGGCCTGCTGACATACCTGACAGACGACGGGGACGTATTAAACGAAGCCTATAAGCTGGCCGCGGCGCTCAGGGCCATGCCGGGCAAAGCGCTTGCCGCGGCGAAGACCTCCATCAACACGGGGGCGATTGATTCGATCGCGGAAGGCAAGCAGGTCGAGTGCGCCGAATTCTGCCTTCTGTTTGATACGCACGACCAGAAAGAGGGCATGGCGGCATTCGCGGAGAAAAGAACGCCGGTCTATACAAACAGCTGAGAGGAGTTACCAGATGTCGGAGATCAGGAAGCTCGGAGTGCTTGGGGCGGGCCAGATGGGCGCCGGAATCGCGCAGATTGCCGCCTCAAACGGGTACGCCGTCGTCCTCCGGGACATAAGTGAAGAATTCTGCGCCGGGGCTGTCGGCAAGATCAAAGCGGGGCTTGAAAAGAGACTCTCTCAGGGGAAAGAAACGAAGGAATCGGCCGACAGGACGCTGGCCAACATCACAACGACGATCGAGCTGGAAAATGTGGCGGACTGCGATATGGTCATCGAGGCCGTCCCCGAGATTCTGGAGCTGAAGCGGTCAACATTCAGAGAGCTTGGCCGGATCTGCCGGAGCGATGCGATCCTTTGTACAAATACCTCGTCGATGTCCGTGGCCTCCATCGCTTCGGAATGCCGCAATCCCGGACGCTGCGCGGGCATGCACTTTTTCTTCCCGGTCGTGGCGATGCGGCTCGTCGAGGTCATCCTCGGGGAGAAAACGACGGGCGATACTGTGGAAACCGTGAAAACCGTCGCCGTGGGAATGGGAAAAACGCCGGTCGTCTGCAGGACCGATACGCCGGGGTTCATCGTCAACCGCTGCTTGTTTGCGTTCATGCTGGAAGCCATCCGCTGCTACGAGGACGGCGTTGCATCCGTCGGAGACATCGACACCGCCGTCAAGCTTGGCCTGAACCATCCGTTAGGTCCTTTTGAAATGATGGACATGTCCGGTCTGGACACGTTCCCGCACGTGTGCGAAACGCTGCAGTCTCTGCCGGTCACCGACTGGTCCACGCCGGAGTCCGTGAAGAGGCTCCTTGCGGACGGCAAACTGGGCCGCAAGAGCGGACACGGCTGGCATGACTACGAATAAAAAAGACAGGAGAAAAGAGAAAATGTCACGAGAAGCAATCATTGCCGCCTACGGGCGCACGCCCTGCGGCAGAGCGCGCAAAGGCGGACTGGCGGCCACGCACCCGGTCGACTACGCGGCCGAAGCGCTCACGGGCGTGCTCGCCAGGGTACCTCAAATCAAGCCGGAAATGATTGACGACGTCATTGTGGGCAGCGCGATACCGATCAACCAAATGAGCATGAATGCCGCGCGGCTGATCGTCAAACGGGCCGGACTGCCCGACTGCGTTACCGCGCAGACGATCAACCGGTTTTGCTCATCCAGCCTGCAGGCCATCGCCACGGCCGCAAACGGCATCCTGGCGGGGCAGCAGGATATCGTCGTTGCCGGCGGCGCGGAGGATATGACGGACTGCTTTATGCCGTATCCCGAAGAGCAGATGAACAAATGGCTCGCGGAAAACGATGAGGGCGCGTACATGACCATGGGCGAAACGGCCGAACGCGTAGCTGAAAAATACGGTATCACGCGCAAGGAGATGGAACAAATGGCGGTCGAGTCGCATGCGAAAGCGCACGCCGCCCAAAGAAACGGCAAGCTTGCCCCGTCGATCATACCTGTGCGGGCAAAAAACGCGGCGGGCGAAGACTTCGTCATGGCGGAGGACGACGGCATCCGCCCCGGCACAAGCATGGAAACCCTGGCCGGTCTCAAGCCCTGCTTCCGTCCGAACGGTCTCGTGACGGCGGCAACGTCCTCGCAGACGACGGACGCCGCGGCGTTTGTCGTTGTGATGTCGGCTGAAAAGGCCGACGAGCTCGGCATCCGGCCGATCGCCAGATTCGTCCGTTTTGAAGTGGCCGGCTGTGACGCGACGCTCATGGGATTAGGACCGATTTACGCTGTCCCGAAGGTCATGGCCAAGTCCGGGCTGAGCATCGGCGATATGGACACCATCGAACTCAACGAGGCGTTTGCGTCTCAGGCGCTCGCCTGCATCCGCGAGCTCGGGCTGCCCCGCGGCAAGGTCAATCCGTACGGCGGCGCGATGGCGCTCGGTCACCCCATGGGGGCGACCGGCGCGTTTCTGACCTGCAAGGCGCTCGATTACCTGCGTGATACGGGCGGCCGGTACGCGCTTGTCACGATGTGCATCGGCGGCGGAATGGGTGCCGCCTGTATCTTCGAATATTATAAACAGGAGAGATAAATATGGGAAAACCAATGGCTGATTATGTCAAGCTTCCGGAGCTTGACGAGTACAAGGAATGGTTCAAGGACTTTGCAGATCTGTACCGTGAGGATGGGATTCTGCAGGTCACCTGGAAGACGGGCGGCGGCGTGATGCACCACAGCGGCATGTCGCATCGCGCGATGAGTCAGCTGACCCGCGTTTTGTCCCTGGATTTTAAGAACGAAATCATCATCTACACGCACATCGGCGATACCTGGATGATCGAGTCCGACCCGAACGGCTGGGAGACATATTCCGAGCTGCCCACGCAGCGCTTCCAGCACCAGTACTTTGACGACACGAATCTGATCAAAAACATGATTTTCGATCTGGATGTGCCCACCATCGGGGCCATCCCCGGTCCCGGCTTCCACTGGGATTCCGCCATGCTCTGCGACGTTACCGTCTGCACCGAGGACACCGTGATGGAGGTTCCCCACGCTCAGGGCGGCCTTGTCCCGGGCGACGGCATGGGCCTGATGGCGCAGCACTACTTCGGCACCAAGCGCGGCAACTATTACATGATGACCAGCCGTCAGTTCACCGCGAAGGACATGCTGGATTTCGGCATGGTCAGCGAAGTCGTGGCCAAGGGCAAAGCCGTTGAGCGCGCCTGGGAGATCGCCCGCATGTGGAAGAAAATGTCCTATGAGAATCGCGTCATCATGTCCAATCTGGCCAAACGCCCGCTGCAGAAGCTTCTGGTTGAAGACCTGAAGCTCCACACGGTCAGCGAACAGTACGGCTCCCTTTTAAGTATCGCCGCAGGCACATTGGGCGACGAGAACTCCGGCCAGCAGGACGAGAAGTATATCAGCCGCGTCAACGACTGGCGTTACGCCACCGCCGACATGCAGCAGCCCCAGACTGCCGAGAGCTGGATCGAGATGCCGAAAAAGGCGGCCGATTGGTTCAGGGCTCTGGAGAACACCGGGAAGCCGAATCCGTTTGCGGCGCGGGATGTTCAGCCTTACAGGCCCAAAAAGTAACCTGTCTGGCCGGACGCCTCAATCATTAAAACCCGATCAACGTGTACGCGTCCAACCGGGCATATAAGAACCGGCCAACGAAAAAATGCCGCCGGTCGGCCTGATCGGGCCGACCGGCGGATACCGGCTTGTTTTACAATTGTTCAGCGAGGTTTTGAAGCACGATCTGGATAAGGCTGTTATGGTTGTCCTTCCGCCATACGGCCAGCAGATACCGGGTGGCGCTCGGCGTTCTGAAATGCAGGTGCCGGAGCGCCGGATCGTTCAGCCCGTAGACCACCGACATGGGCAGGATGGTGGCGCACTCCCCGCATTCCGCCGTCAGAACCATTACGTTGCGGTTTTCGCAAAAACGGATCCGGGGCTCAACGCCGACGGCATCCAGTATGCGCAGTGCCTGGCCCATGCCCTTTGTCTCCCGTTCCAGTAAAATGAGTCCCCTGTCGCGCAGCACCTGCCTCACAGTTTCCAGATTATCCTCCAGCTCCGTTTCGCTCCGGACAACCAGCACCATCTCATCCTTCCGCAGGATCTGAACGACCATTTCGCCGCTTCCGCTGACCGTTTTGCCGTGATGCAGAAAAAAACCCAGATCCACGGTGCCGATGTCCAGGGCGCGCACCAGCTGCTCGTGCTCAAACATTTCGAACATGGGCCGAAGACCGGGGACGGCTTTGTGGGTCTGGTTGATCGCCTCGGTGAGCGGCACGCGGAACGACGCCTGACTGTTGATGTGATAGTTGAGCTCCGTGCTGTAATCGATACCGATGTAGATATCCCTGTCCATCGTTTCGGTCTGCGCGACGTAGCGGACCTCCGGCACCAGCTTTTCGGCGCTGTAGAGCAGGTTCCTGGCCAGACGCAGCATGGTCTTCCCCGCCGCCGTGAGCTCGACGGAGCGTTTGCTCCGCTTGAACAGCTCAACCCCGATCTCACGCTCCAGGTCGGCAATCTGCTGACTCAGCGAAGACTGAGATATATATAGGCTTTCAGCCGCACGGCTGAAATTGAGCGTATCGGCCACAGCGATAAAGTAGCGCAGTTGGCGCAGCTCCATACTCTCTTCCTCCCTCGTTACCCGCCAAAGCACTGGGTGCATTCCGGCCGGCTGTCTGACGTACTTACTATAATGTACTATATTTTTCTCTGAAAATAAACGATTTTTACTCAAATATGTCATTTTCGCTCAAACCGTGTCAGGAATTTGACGCGTTCAGTCCGGGCCTGCGGAACAGGAAACGATATCACCCATGACTTGTCTATCAAATTTCGAAAGGATTTTTATCATGAGCTATAAAATCGTACGTAAAAACGAGGCAGCGTTCTACGAGGCGCCCGGACATTACAATATGCAGGCCACACGCCTGCACAATCCGGCCGACGTCAACGACGGCCGGATGATTATGGGCCTGTCCCACTTTTTGCCCGGCGGGGGCTGCGAGTTCGGCGGCAATCCTTTGGAGTCCATCTATTACATTGTTTCCGGCGAGATGGATATCGAGACCGAGGACGGCGCCGCGGCGACCTTGCATGCCGGCGACTCCTTCCACTGCGGTCCGTTCACGAAAAAAGGCATAAAAAACAACGGAGCGGAGACGTGCCAGATGCTGGTCTGCCTTGTGCCGCCGCAGGAAAAGTGACATTTCGGGATGAACAACTCAAATAACACAGATGAAAGGATGTTTACAGTATGACGAAATTATTCGATCTGACCGGCAAAAAGGCCGTCGTGGTCGGCGGCGCGGGCGGTATTGGCCAGGCCATGGCCGAGGGGCTTGCCGAGGCGGGCGCCCAGGTGATGATCTCCAGCCGCAGTACCGACTCGCTGAAAAGGGCGCAGAGCGAAATCAAGGAGCGCACGGGGCTCGACGTCCTGTATTTCGCCGGCGACGCATCGAAGGAGGCAGACGTACAGGCCCTTCTGGGCGCCGCCGTAAAACAGATGGGCGCCGTTGACATCCTTGTCAATTCGCAGGGCTTCAACAAAAAGTTTCCGGGCACGGAGTTCCCGGAGATCGGAAAGAGCACACGTCTGAACTCCAGTCACCGCTCATTATCTC
>CAYMLM010000124.1:0-8582 GCA_964391385.1 uncultured Papillibacter sp. | reverse complement strand
CTTCTGCGTGTTCACCATGGCCGTCAGCACGGCCGGCTCGTTGTCCGCCTTGAGCAGAGCTTCTGCCCCCTCGTCGCCCAGCCGGTCTGTAAAGGCCCGGACGAGCCACTCGGGGTGGCTGTATTGGATGGACAGCCGCGTGCACTCAGTCTCCGCCGCAACCGGCGGCAGGCGGTCTGAATTGGCCGACAGCTTCCGCAGCACGGCGTTCGTGAACGAGGCCGCGCGCGGGTTTGCAAACCGCTTGGCCAGCTCGACGCTCTCGCTGACGGCGGCGTTCACAGGTATTTTCGACAGAAAAACAAGCTGATAAACGCCCAGGCGCAGGATGCTCCGCACCTGCGGCTGCAGTTTGCTCAGCCCGACAGACGAGAAGGCCGCGATATAGTGGTCCAGGAGCGCCAGGTTCTGCACCACGCCGTAGAACAGGCGCGAGGCCAAGGCGCTTTCGCGGTCGCTCAGGTTTTCACGGCGAAGGATGCCGTCGAGGACGGCGTCCGTCCAGACGCCGGTCCTGCCGTGCGCGGTGAGGGCCCGGAACGCGGCTTCCCGCGCCGTCATGGGCATAGCGGGTGGCCTCTCAGATAGTCCGACGCGCGCATGCGCTTTCCGCCGGGCGCCTGCAGCTCGGTGAGGACGACCGTGCCGTCCGCGCACGCGATTTCGATGCCGTCCGGGCCGGCGCCCAGCAGCGCGCCGGGCTTGCCGGCGGCCGGCCGGCTTGTCTCGGCAGCCTTGAAGATCTTAAACGTGACGCCGCTAATTTCCGCCGTCGCGACGGGCCAGGGATCGAGCCCGCGTATGTGGCAGAGAATTTCACGGGACGTTTTGGTCCAGTCGATCGGGGCCATGTCCTTCGTGAGGGGCGGCGCGTACGTGGCGTCCTTTTCGTTTTGCGGGACGCGCGGCGCGGTCCCTGTTTCCAGGGCCGCGACTGTTTCGCCCAGCAGCTGCGCGCCGAGTCCGCCGAGTCTGTCGTAGAGCTCGCCGGCCGTCTCGTCGGGCCCGATGGTTGTTTTTTTCGTCAGGATGATGTCGCCGGCGTCCATGGCCTCGGCCATGTGCATGGACGTGACGCCCGTTTCGGCTTCGCCGTTTAAAACGGCCCATTGGACGGGCGCGGCCCCGCGGTATTTCGGCAGGAGCGACCCGTGGATGTTGACGCAGCCGAGTTCCGGCAGCTCCAGGATCTCCCGGGGCAGGAGCTTCCCGTACGCAACGACCGCGATGAGGTCCGGCGCAAGCTCCCTGAGGATATCAAGCGCAGCGCCGTCCCGGAGCGCCGCCGGCTGGAACACGGGCGTGCCGTGCTCTTCAGCCAGCGCCTTGACGGGGCTGACGGACGTCTTCATCCCGCGGTTTTTCGGTTTGTCCGGCTGCGTGAACACGCCCCGGATGTCGCGGCCGTCGCTGTAAAGCCGAGCCAGGGATTTTGCCGCGAAATCGGGCGTGCCCATAAAAACGATCCTCATAGGACTTTATTGTTCTCCCCGTCGCTCTCTTCCGCTTCTTCCCGGCTGAACATCTCCTCAAGCTCCTCCGGCGTGAGGATCCTCTCGGCCAGCGAACGGAAGAGAACGCCGTCCAGGTGATTGATCTCGTGGCTGAAGGCCCGGGCCGTCAGCAGCGAGCCAAAGACCTCAAACGGCTTTCCGTACCGGTCCTGCGCCTTGATCTTGATGAAGTCGGGCCGCTTGACGATCCCGTAGACGCCGGGGATGCTCAGACAGCCTTCCGGGCCGAGCTGCTCGCCCGACTGAGCCAAGATCACGGGATTGACGAGCTCGATGAGCTGCTCCTCGGGGGACAAGCCCGTTTTGGTCGTATCCATGACCAGAACGACGCGGCGCAGCACGCCGACCTGCGGCGCGGCCAGGCCGACGCCGTCGGCGTGCAGGAGCGTTTCGCGCATGTCGTCTATGAGTTCGTGCAGGCGGGGATTGAAATCCGTGACCTCCCGGCACTTCTTGTACAGTACCGGGTCGCCTTCCGTAACGATGTTTCGCAGTGCCATATATCTTTTCCTCTCTGTCGGGCTGTTTATTTTGCCGCTGCGCGGCGCCGCCCTTATATTTCGTACGGGTCCGCGTCCGCGAAGACGTGCAGACCCCTGAACTGTTTATCCTTCGTAAACTCGCGCACGGCGTGCGCCACGGTATCCCGCACGCGCCGGGTCGCCGCGCAGCTGAGAAGCATACGGTAGCGGTATCGGTTGTTGACCCGCGCCACCGAGGCGGGCGCCGGTCCCAGGAGGGTCAGGTCCTCCAGACCCGCCAGATACCCGCCGAGCGTCCTGCGCAGCATGTGACAGCCGTTGAGGACCGCCGCTTCGTCGGGCCCCGACACGGTGAGCGTGACGAGGTCCTTTACGGGCGGGCTGCCGGTCAGCTGGCGGAGCTCGATCTCCCGTATGTAAAAGGCGTCGTAATCCTGCCTGGCCGCCATCGTGATGACGGCGTTTTGGGGCGTGAACGTCTGGATGAGGGCGCGGCCCGGCTTCTCTCCCCTGCCCGACCGGCCGACCACCTGCGTGATCAGGCTGAAGGCGCGCTCGTGCGCGCGGTAGTCGCCGATATAGAGCATCTGGTCGGCCGACAGAACGCCCACGAGCGTGACGTTTTCAAAGTCGAGACCTTTGGCGACCATCTGCGTCCCCAGCAGGATCGGCACCTTTTTGTCGCGAAAGCGCGACAGGAGCTCCTCGTGCGATTTTTTCATCGTCACCGTATCTGTGTCCATCCGGATGATCTCCGTGCCGGGAAGAAGCGTCCCGAGCTCCTCCTCGGCCTTCTGCGTGCCCGCGCCGACATGCTTGAGCTTTCCGCCGCACCCGGGGCAGTTCTCGCGCGCGGGCTCGGAATAGCCGCAGTAGTGGCACATGAGCCGCCGGTTGGCCGAATGGTAGGTCGTAGAGACGCTGCAGCGCGGGCAGGAAAACGTATATCCGCATTCCCCGCAGGCGATGAGCGAGCTCGCGCCCCGCCGGTTTAGAAACAGGATGCTCTGCTCGCCGCGGTCGAGGTTCTCCCGCAGCTCCCGGAGCAATACGGAGCTGATCGTGCCGCCGTTGCCGCTTTTGAGCTCCTTTTTCATGTCGACGATCTGAACGTCCGGCAGAGCCCTCTCATTATACCTGTTTTCAATGCGAAAAAGCTTATACTTTCCTGTCGAAGCGCTGTACATACTTTCGACAGAGGGCGTGGCCGAACCCAGAAGCAGCAGCGCGCCGGAGGCCACGCACCTGTATTTGGCGACGTCGCGCGCGTGGTAGCGCGGGCTGTTTTCCGATTTGTACGTGTGCTCCTGCTCCTCGTCGATGATGAGAAGCCCGAGGTTTGAAACCGGCGCGAAAACGGCCGAGCGCGTGCCGACGACGACGTGGACGCCGCCGGAGCGGATGCGCTTCCACTCGTCGTACCGCTCGCCGATGCCGAGCGCCGAGTGCAAAACGGCGATGCCGTCCCCGAAATAGGACGCGAACGTGGCGATGAGCTGCGGCGTGAGCGCGATCTCGGGGACCAGCACGATCGCGTCGCGGCCAGCCGCGAGCGTCTTTTCGATGAGCCGGATATACACGGAGGTCTTGCCGCTGCCCGTGACGCCGCATAAGAGCGCCGCATCCGCCGCTTTTTTGTCGAGCAGCCGCTCCAGGCCGTCGAAAACGGACTGCTGCGCCGGGTTGAGCAAAAGCGGGCCTTCCGCCGGCGCGGCGTTGATCTCCGGCCTGCGCAGAACCTCGCATTTCTCGAATTCGATCGCGCCGACCGAATAAAGGCGGTTCAGGCTCGTGCGCGACGCGCCGGTAAAGTACAAAATCTCCGGGACCGAAGCGCTCCCGATCTGGCTGAGCAGCTCGAGAATATTCGCCTGCTGCGGCGCCTTCCGCCGCTTCTGTCCGGCCAGTATGAGCGCCTCCTCGGCCGGTATGGCCAGCGCCGCCATCGTCACGGTCTTGTCGCCCGTCCTTTTGCCGCCTTCCTTGAACCACATCCCGGACGGCAGCATCGCGCGGACGGCGTCGTAAACGGTACAGAAAAAACGCTCGCTCATCCATAGGGCGAGCTTCAGCTGTTCCGGCGACAGAACGGGCGACGGGTCGAGGACCGATTCGATCGATTTCAGCTCATTATATGTGCTGTTGTCCGATATGGACAGCACGAGCGCCTCGCTTCGCCTGTTTCCCCTGCCGAAGGGTACGACGACCCTCACGCCGGTCGCAACCTCGCCGGCCAGGTTTTCCGGTATCCGGTAATCGTACGGCTTGTCAATATGATAGGTCGCGGCCGCGACCGCCAGTTTTGCGACGAGAGCTTTGTCCGGCAGAGGTAGACACCCCCTGTTAGTCGTTAGAGAATCGTTACGAGTTGCCAGCAGACGAAGATAGGTTCGTCTTGGCGGACGGGAGAGACGTTCGGCTTAGCTGACGGGAGATACCGCGGATATTGTAAAGACGATATGAGACGACGAAAGTTCAGTGTAAGACCGTGTCTTACACTGTTGTCAGCAGGGTATGTCGTATGTGACGGTCATGTCGCCCCGCGCGATCTCATCGATTGCGGACGACACGGGCTTTTTCTCGGGCGGCTCGCCGGTCTGTTCGGCCTTCATGGCGATCTCGCGCGCCCGCTGGGCAATGATGTTGACCAGCATGTACCGGCTGTTGACCTGTCTCAAAAGGTCGGATAAGGACGGGTAAAGCATTGCAATTGGCTCCTTTAGTCGTTAGTCGTTAGGCATGAGTCATTCGGCGTCAGGAGAGGCTCATGATTTCGATGATTTCACGCGCCGCCTTGTCGACGCTGTCGTTGACGACGATGTAGTCGTAGCGGTCCTTCTCGGCCATTTCGGACTTCGCCCGCTCCAGACGGCGCAGCATCTTTTCCTCGGAATCCGTGCCGCGCTGCCGGAGCCGCCGCTCCAGCTCCGAAAGGCTCGGCGGTACGATGAAGATCGTCACCGCTTCCGGCATGGCCCTTTTGACCTGCTTGCAGCCCTGCACGTCAATATCGAGAATGATGTCGCTGCCGCAGCTGATATGTTCCAGGACGGGTTTTTTGGGCGTGCCGTAAAAATTTCCGACGTACTCCGCATATTCCAGAAGCTCGTCGTCTGAAATGAGCCTTTTAAACAGGTCGTGCGACAGGAAGGTGTAGGACGTGCCGTCCGTCTCCCCGGGCCGCGGGGAGCGCGTCGTGGCCGATACCGAAAAATAAAGGTCGCTGCGCAGCTCCATGATCCGCTTGATCACGGTGCTCTTCCCGGTGCCGGACGGCGCGGAGATGATAAAGACTTTGCCGCATCGGTTATTCACCATCGTCCGGAACCTCCGGCGTCTCCTGTTCGCTCTTTGCGCTCAGCCTTCCGGCGACCGTCTCCGGCTGGATGGCCGACAGTATGATATATCCGCAGTCGGTGATGATGACGGCGCGCGTGCGCCGGCCGTATGTCGCGTCGATCAGCTGGCCCTTTTCGCGGGCGTCGGTGATGATCCGTTTGATCGGCGCGGATTCGGGGCTGACGACCGCGATGAGCCTGCCGGCCGAAACCATGTTGCCGAAGCCGATATTAATCAGTTTCATAAGCGCTGCTCCTATTCAATATTTTGTGCCTGTTCCCTGATCTTTTCGATCTCGGACTTTAAATCGACGACTATACGGGCCATATCGGCGTCGTTGCCCTTCGAGCCGATCGTATTGGCCTCGCGGTTGAGCTCCTGAATCAGGAAATCGAGCTTGCGGCCGACGGGCCCGCCGCTTTTGAGCATCTGACGCAGCTGCTGCACGTGGCTTTTCAGCCGGACGGTCTCTTCGCTCACCGCTACGCGGTCGGCAAAGACCGCCGCTTCCATTAATATGCGCGTTTGGTCGATGTCCTTATTCTCGAGCACCTCCGTCATCTTGGCGGTGAGGCGCGCGCGGTATTCCTCGACGCTGCGGGGCGAACACGCCTCCGCCAGCGACGTCAGGCGTTCAATCTCCACAAGCCGGCCCAGGATGTCGTCGGCGAGGTTTTTCCCCTCGCGCGCGCGCATGTCGCCCAGCCCTTCGAGGGCCTGTGTCAAAACGGCGCGGACATCCGCGGCCAGAGCGTCCAGGTCCGTCTCGGTTTTTTCCATGATCAGAATATCCGGAAACCGGGTGAGCTCCGCGGCGGTGACCGTGCCCTCCAGCCCGTACGCGTCCGCGAGCTCACGGACCGCCGCGACATAGGCGTCGGCAGCCGGTTTGTTGATCCTCACGGTCACCGTGTCGGCCCTTGACGTGTCGATGCTGATAAACACGTCCACCTTGCCGCGGGAGAGCGAACCGGTCACGGCGGCCTTCAGCGTTTCCTCCATCGCCGCGTAAACGCGCGGCATTTTGATCGTGCAGTCGAGATAGCGGTTGTTGACGCTTTTGACCTCCGCCGTTATCTGGATGTCGCCGGAGGCGCCCTTGGCGCTTCCGTAACCCGTCATGCTTTTGACCATAAAACCTCCCATGTCGTCGTTTTATATCCGGATTGATCTCCCCGCATGGGAAGTACTCGGCCTTGTCACGTATCGCGGGCGCGCCGTTTCCTGTCTTTTTTTATATTTTTGGAAATGCGCGAGATATACAGGCCGATCAGCCTCGTGAGGCCTATGTCGTACACGACAAAGGCGGCGTTTCCGGCCGCGTAGATAACCGCCGGACTCCAGCCGAGAACATCCGGCTGAAACAGGAGCGCCCGGAAAACAAACCAGACGACCGTGAGCGACACGTTAAACGCGGCGAGCTTGACGGCCCAGGTCAAAACGGCCCTGCCGATGCGTTCGGCCAGGCTTTTGACGATAGGATAATACCCGAAAAAAAGCGCGAATAAAAGCGCGGACGTCTTATCCGGCAGGATCAGCGCGCCTAGGACGGCGCCGCCGACAAAGACAAACGCGGCCGCGCCGAGGCCGGCCTCCATGACCGCCGCCGTCACAAACAGCGAGGCAACGGCGATCATCGCCAGTCTTCCGGCCGGGAAGACGTTGCCCAGGAATAAAAACACGACGGTGAGCGCCGTGAGCGCCGCCGATACCGTAATGCCGCGCGTCGTGGCCTTCATCGGTCAAAAACAGTTGCAGCAGACATCCGCGCAGATGAGCCCCGCGCAGATGTCGCAGCCCGTGCAGCCGCCGGTTCCCTGATTATAGGTGTAGCCGTATGGATTGTAGGTCGCCCCGCCCTGCTCCATGAAATTGAGCGCCTGGACGTATTCCTGATTGCCGGGCTCCATGGTGACGGCCGTCTGGAAGTAGCGGCGCGCGTCGTCTAGCCAGCCCTTGCGGTAGCACAGGCTCCCCATGAGGAAATTCCATTCGGCGTTCCGGGTCGGCGCCTTGTTTAAAAGCTCCTCGGCCAGGCCGAGATTGCCCGAGTTGATAGCCGCGCGGACCTGGTTGAACTCGGCGCTCCCGCCCTGGCTGCGCGTGTAGCCGCCCGGGTTGTAGGTGCCGGAGCGGCCGCCGCCGACCTCGCGGCTTTTCGTGATCATATCGTACGCCTCGTTGATCTCCTTCATTTTTTCCTGAGCGAGATCAGACAGCGGGTTGTTGTGATAATTGTCCGGGTGGTACTTTCGCACCATCTCGCGATACGCCTTTTTGATCTCGGCATCGGAAGCCGTCTGCTGTACGCCGAGGACGCTGTACGGATCGTTCATTTTTTACTTTCCTTTATTTATGTTTTGGTTCTTTCTTGTTCCATGTGCCTTCCAGAACGCGCCTTGAGGCTTCGGGTATCCCGAGATATATGATATTTCGCGCGACGGCCGTCCATACGTTTTCCGTCAAAAGCTCGAAGGCCGCGCCGATCATGCCGATGGAATGACGCAGCGTCAGCTCCAGCGTCCGCCTCGCGTCGTCGCCGAGCTCGCCGTCCGGGAGCTCGAAGCGCCTTGCCGCCGGATTGTAACGCCCGGCGGCGTGATCCTCCTTCAGGTCGTCGACGGCGTCGAGGATATAGATCACGCGGCCTGTGTGGTACAAAAGCTGCTCCAGCGTCCGCCGGCGGGCCTCGTCGGCCTCCGGCTCCGCCAGGGCGGCCGTAATGGCGGCAAACTGTTCGGCCGTCTCGTCGAGCGACGCGCTGTTTTCGCTTTCAAGCGCGCCGAGCCGTCCCAGCCGCTGCCCGACGGTTTCGTCGAAGCGGGGGTATCTGCGGGCGGCCTTTTTATAGGCCCGTTTCGTCAGAAGCAGGTATGTCCGGGCGCGCAGCCGCCCGAAGAAGCCCTCGTCGTTCAGCGAATCCTTCAGCTTCCAACGGGAGAGGATGACGCTGTACCCGGCGCAGTCTGAAAGCGCCTTCGACGGCGCGCAGTACGTCTTCTTTCGGACGGGGCTGACGGCGCAGCGGGCGCGTCTTTCCTCGGGCCTTGTATCCGCGTCCCACAGCAGCATGGTGAGAAACGTAAAATCGTACGTGAGAAAAAACCTCGAAAGCCTGCCGTACTCGGCCTTCAGCGTATGGCACAGGGCGCAGTAGCACGTTTTGAACTGCTCGTATTCCCGCACCTTCAGCTCGTCCTAGATCGGAAGAGCGTCGTGTAGGGAAAGAGTGTAGGATAGGGTGGAG
>CAYMLM010000123.1:1573-8682 GCA_964391385.1 uncultured Papillibacter sp. | reverse complement strand
GTCATTTCCGATGCACATGTCCCCGGAAATGACGGATTTAATCTTATTTCCGTCGCGCGACGGAAACTCTGCAAGGCTTTGAACCGAATTGGCACTTTGTCTACACTTTTTCGCGGTCCGGACTCCATCCGGACCGCTTTTTTGGCAAATCTTTTGTTAATTCTTTAACAATTTTTATACTTATCAACTATTCTCGCGAAAAAGGCCTGCCGGCATATTTACAAATTCCAAAACAATTGTTACACTACATGCTGCCCGACATGTGTATACAAGTTGGCATTATAAGGTAAGCATTCCGAGTCAATGGACAAAGGAGATCAACAGCTATTATGGATTTGCAAAACTTCACGACGGTTGAACAGATGGAAGCCGTAACAGCCAGTCTTAAGGAATGCGCCGCCTGTGTCGGCGCTGAGACCTGGGAAGACAGAAAGAAAAGCCAAAATCCTCAGTGTAAGTTCGGCGAGGAGGGCGTCTGCTGCCGCATTTGCTCCATGGGCCCCTGCCGCATCACGCCCAAGGCGCCGCGCGGCATCTGCGGCGCCGACGCGGACGCGATCGCCGGCCGCAACTATCTGCGGATGATCGTTGGCGGCGCTTCGGCGCACTCCGACCACGGGCGTGAAATCACGCACGTGCTGCATACGGCCAGCGCCGACGGCCATTATCAGGTCAAGGACGAGGCGAAGCTCCTCAAGCTGGCCAAGGAGTGGGACATCCCCACGCAAGGCCGGGACCTTTACGATATCGCGCACGAGGTTGCGATGGCCGGTCTCATGGAATACGGAAAGCCCTTCGGTACGCAGAGGTTTTTAACCCGCGCCATCGAAGAGCGCAGGAAGGTATGGGATCTGCTCGGAATCACTCCGCGCGCCATTGACCGTGAAATTACGACGGCAATGCACATGACGCATATGGGCAATTCCTGCGACGCCGAAGCGCTCGTCCGGCAGGGTTTGCGGACGGGCCTCGCGGACGGCTGGGGCGGTTCCATGATGGGTACGGAAATGTCGGACATCCTGTTCGGCACGCCGATGCCCAAGGATACGGAAGCGGATCTGGGTGTTCTGGAAAAAGAGATGGTCAATATCATCGTCCACGGCCACGACCCCGCCATGTCGGAGATGGTCGTGCTGGCCGCCGAGGACAAGGACCTTCTGGATTACGCCAGAAGCAAGGGCGCCAAGGGGATCAACATCGCCGGCCTGTGCTGCACGGCCAACGAGGTTACCATGCGCCACGGCATCCGGATGGCGGGCAACTTCCTCCAGCAGGAATACGCGCTGTTAACCGGCATTGTCGAAATGATCACCGTCGATGTCCAGTGTATTTTCCCGTCGCTGGGTCCCTTGAGCGAATGTTACCATACGAAATTCATCACGACCTCGCCGATCGCGCGCATACCGGGCTCCACTTACGTCGAATTCCACCCGGAGACAGCACGCGAGCAGGGGCGAGAGCTCGTACGAATGGCAATTGATAACTTCGACAAGCGCGATCCGGCGAAAATCTGCGTGCCTGCAAACAAACAGCCGGCGCGCGTCGGGTATTCCTGCGAGGCCATTATCGAGGAGCTCAACGGCGTTACAAACAGCCATGTCGACGAACGGGATACATATAAGCCCCTGATCGACTGCGTCAAGGCGGGTGTGCTCCGCGGCGCCGTCGCCATTGTCGGCTGCAACAATCCCAAAGTCCGCTATGACTATTCGCATATTGAAATAATGAAAAAGCTGATAGCAAATGATATTATAATAGTCGCCACTGGGTGTGCGGCTCAGGCCGCGGCGAAAGCCGGCTTGATGAAAAAAGAGGCCAAGGAGCTTTGCGGCGACGGACTCAAACGCGTCTGCGAGCTCGTCGGCATCCCGCCCGTTCTGCATATGGGCTCATGCGTCGACATCAGCCGCATGATGCTGCTGGCCAACGGCATCGCAAAAGACTGGGGCATATCCATTCCCCAGGTTCCCGTCGTCGGCTGCGCGCCGGAGTGGATGAGCGAGAAGGCCGTTTCCATCGCCAACTATGTCGTTTCCACCGGCATCGACACGTATCTCGGCATCGAGCCGCAGGTCAAGGGCTCGGCCCGGATGATGGAGCTTATCACCGAGGGGACCAAAGAGCTGACGGGCGCGGGTTTTATCATCAATACGGACCCCGACGTTCTTGTCCAGGCCATGATCGACGGCATCGAAGCAAAGCGCCAGGCGCTTGGTATCTAACAACAAGGTTGCTCGCATCGCCCGTGCCCGCCCCGTGCCGAAAGCCATAGACGATTGCGACGGGGCGATGCGTCATCGCCCCTGCGGGAATCGTTCATAATAGCGTAAATACAGCATATAAGCATGAATCGAACATGTATAAAACGACCTTTTTTTCAAACGCTTTTATAAAAAACCGAATGGAAGATCGGATATGAAAATCGCAATAACCGGAAAGGGCGGAGTGGGCAAGACGACGGTGGCGGCAATCCTCGCGCGGCGTGACCCCGACGAGGGCCGGCCCGAGCTCGCGGCCGACGTCGACCCCCACGCGTACCTCGGCATGTCGCTCGGCTTACCCGCCGCCGAGCTCGAGAGCATCACGCCCATCTCCAAAATGCGCGCCCTGATCGCCGAGCGCACGGGCGCGGGCGCGGAGACCTTCGGAAAATTCTTCAAAATCAACCCCAGGGTCGACGATATCCCCGACAGGCTCGCAAAGGAAAAAAACGGCGTCAAGCTGCTCGTCATGGGCACGGTCGAAACGGGCGGGAGCGGGTGCGTCTGTCCGGAGCACGTCATGCTCAAGCAGGTGATTTCGCACCTGATCCTGCGTCGGGAGGACGTCGTCATCCTGGACATGGAGGCCGGTCTCGAGCATCTCGGCCGCGGCACCACCGACATCATGGACCAGTTCATCGTCGTCGTCGAGCCCGGTGAGCGCAGCATACAGACCTATCACAAGGTCAGGCAGCTTGCCGCCGATCTGGGGGTCCGGAAGGTGCGCGTCGTGGCCAACAAGATCAGGGACGCCGAGGACGAAGCGTTTGTGAGGTCCCGGATACCCGGGGAGGCTCTCCTGGGTTTTATCCACTACGAGGCGGACGTCGCCGGAGCCGACCGGGACGGAAAGTCGCCATACGAATACAGCTCAAATACGGTTGAGGAAATCAGGGCCATCAAAACCCAAATAGACAACGAATAACAGGAGGTACAACCCAGTGGGACTGTTTGACAGAGTTTTCAGAGGCTCGGACGAAATGTTTTCCCTGGCCCGGGCCGCTGTGACCAGGACGATAGAAAAGGTCGGGCCGGATGCGCCGGTCGCCTTCGGAAGCACAGCGTATTTTCTTCCCTGCATTTACGCGTATACCGGACTGAAGATCACAAGGATGAGCGAGCTGGAGGCGGCGCTTGAGCCGATCAAAGCCCTGCTTACGAGAAATTACAGGACGCAGGACGTCTTCACCTCGGGCATCGCCACGGCCCTCTCCGGCGAAGTGATCGAAGCGTGCAAATACGCCGAAAATCCGTCGCCCTACCCGGAAAAATACCACGGTCACATGACGGACGCCGAGGTGCGCGAGCTCGGCGTACCGCTCGTCACGCAGGACATCCCCGGCTTCGTCGTCATCATCGACGAAGCGCCGACGGACGAGGAAGCCCTGGCGCTTATCAAGGGCTACCAGTCGAGAGGCATCTTCGTTTTCCTCCTCAAGGGCGCGATCGACCAGGCCGAGCGCTGCGGCATCCGGATGGGCTTCCCCGTGCGCATCGTCCCCGTCGGCCCCGACATCTGGGGCGTGGCCCATATCATCTCCGTCGTTGTCCGCGCCGCCATGATCTTCGGCGCCATCCAGCCCGGCGATTACGACGGCATGAACAAATACTCCTTCGAGCGCATCTTTGCCTTCGTCAACGCCTTCGCGCCGGTTGCGGACATCACCGTGGCCTGCGGCGGCGGCGCGATCGCCATGGGCTTCCCGGTCATCACGAACGACGCGGAGGACATGTGGAAGGTGCCCAAGAGCCTCATCATTCAGGAAAACGTGAGCGACTTCATCGAGACGTCGCTGGAGGCCAGGGACATCAAGATCAAGGTCACGAACATCGATATCCCGATCGCCTGCGCCTCCGCGTTCGAGGGCGAGATCATCCGCAAGCCCGACATGTTCGCCGAGTTCGACGGCTCCCGCAAGGACTGCTTTGAGCTCGTGCGCACGAAAGCGTTCCACGAGGTCGAGGACCACAAGATCGAGGTCGTCGGCGGCGAGCTCGACACGGCCGAGCCCGGCAGCAAGCTCAATATCGGCATCCTCGTCGACGTGGCCGGCAAGAACATGCAGCCCGACTTCGAGCCGGTCTTCGAGCGCAAGATACATAACTACGTCAACTGCCTGGAGGGCGTCATGCACACCGGCCAGCGCGACCTCATCCGCATCCGCGTGAGCAGGGCCGCCTTTGACGCCGGCTTCCGGATCCGGCATTTCGGCGAGCTTTTATACGCCAAGATGAAAAACGACTTTGCCAGCGTCGTCGACAAATGCCAGGTCACGCTGGTGACCGATCCCGCCGCCGTCGCCGAGCTGCGCAAGGACGCCAACGTCATCTACGACAAGCGCGACGACCGCCTGCGTTCGCTCACCGACGAGAGCGTCGACTGCTTTTACACGTGCACGCTCTGCCAGTCCTTCTCGCCGTCGCACGTGTGCATCGTGACGCCGGAGCGTCTCGGCCTGTGCGGCGCGGTGTCCTGGCTTGACGCAAAATCCACCAACGAACTGCAGCCGAACGGCCCCTGCCAGGTCGTCACAAAGACAAAGCTCATCGACGAGCACAAGGGCGCGTACGAGGATGTCAACGAGGCCGTCCGGCAGTATTCGCACGGCGCTTTGGACAAGGTGACGCTCTACTCGATCATGGAGGACCCCATGACGAGCTGCGGCTGCTTCGAGTGCATCTGCGGCATCGAGCCGTTTTCCAACGGCGTCATCATCGTCAACCGCGAATACGTCGGCACGACGCCGCTGGGCATGACGTTTGCCGAGCTTGCGTCCATGACGGGCGGCGGCGTCCAGACGCCGGGCTTTATGGGCCACGGCCGCCACTTCATCGCGTCCAAGAAGTTCATGAAGGCCGAAGGCGGTATCGGGCGCATCGTGTGGATGCCGAAGGTTCTCAAGGACATGGTCAGCGAAAAGCTCAACGCGACAGCCAGGGATTTATACGGCATCGACGATTTCTGCTCCATGATCGCCGACGAGACGATCTCGGAGGAGCCGGAAAGCCTCATGGCGTATCTCGGCGAAAAGGGCCATCCCGCGCTGGAGATGGAACCCATCCTGTAATCATAAATATCCGCCGCAGAGAGAATGCTACGGCATGTAGAGAAAAGCAGCACAGTATGGATATCAGACAAGGAGGATGCAACATGGCATTCACAGCAAAACCGCGGACGTTCACCGCGTCCGTCAGCGAAACCGTCCTGGGCGTCGGCGACAGCGCCCTGACATTGGGCGGGGCCAACGTTCTGCCGCTGTATTACTTTGACGCGCCGGCCAAAAACCTCCCGGCCGTCGGCGTGGAGATCACAGACACGGGCTTCGAGACAGGCAGCCTCCCGGCTCTGGCGGCCTATTACGGCGACGGCGGAAGCGCCGCTGAGCGGGCCAAAAAGGCGTCTCGGATGGAAGGCGCCGGCTTCGTCTGCCTGCGCTTCGAGGGGGCCGACCCCGGCGGACAGAACAAAAGCGCCGCCGACTGCGCCGCCGTTGCCAGGGAAGTCGTCGAGGCGATCGATTTGCCGCTCGTCATTGCCGGGTGCAAGAACGCCGAAAAGGACGCCGAAGTCTTTTCGGCCTGCGCCGAGGCGTGCCAGGGTAAAAACGTCCTGTTCCTGTCGGCCCGCGAGGAAAACTACAAGACGGTCGGCGCGTCGTGCGCCATGGCGTACGGCCAGAAGGTCGGCGCCGAGAGCTCGGTGGACATCAACCTCGCCAAGCAGCTGAACGTCCTCATGACGCAGCTTGGCGTGCCGGCGACGAGCATGGTCATGAACCTGGGCGCGGCCGCGGCCGGCTACGGCTTCGAGTACGTTTCCTCCACGATGGACCGCGTCAAGTCCGCGGCGCTCGAGCAAAACGACACGATGCTCCAGATGCCCATCGTGACGCCGGTCTCCTCCGAGACCTGGACGGTCAAGGAGTCGATCGTGTCGGAGGAGGATATGCCGGAGTGGGGGAGCCAGGAAAAGCGCGCCGTACACATGGAAGTCGTGACGGCTGCGGCGTGCCTGGCATCGGGCTCGGACGCCGTCATCCTGCGTCACCCGGATTCCGTCAAAACAATCGCGGCGCTCGTCGCCGCGCTGGCGTAGGGAAGGAGGTCATCGATCATGGCACTCAAAGGACTCGATATTTTTAAGCTGACCCCAAAGACAAACTGCAAGGACTGCGGGCAGCCGACGTGCATGGCGTTTTCCATGAAGGTCGCGCAGGGCGGCCTCACGATCGACAAATGTCCGCACATGTCGGCCGACGCGCTGGCAAAGCTCTCGGAAGCCACAGAACCCCCCATGAAGACAATTTCAGTCGGCGAGCACAAGCTCGGCGGCGAAACGGTCCTGCTGCGTCACGAAAAGTCGCTCGTGAATAAAAACCTGTTTGCAGCGGCCGTGTGCGCCAACATGCCCGACGACGAGATCGACGCGCGCATCTCGGAATCCGTCGCCGTCGATTACGAGCGCATCGGCGAGCGGATGTACGTGGAGTGCATCCTCGTCAACTGCCCCGAGGCGCAGCCGGCCGAGCGCAATATCAGCGTGGCGAAAAAGGCGGCCGACACGGGCCGTGACCTTCTTATCCGCTGCGCAAAGCCCGAGCTTGCCGACGCGGTCGTCACGGCCGTCGGCGGCGCCGTTAAGGTGCTCATCGGCGCGAACGCGTCAAATTACGAGGCCATGAACGCCGTCGCAACGAAGCATTCCCTCGTGCTCGGCGTGGGCGGCGACGACCAGGACCAGGACAACACCCACCAGATACGCGGGGCGGCTCAAAATTACAACACACCCCAAAGATCGGAAGAGCGTCGGGTAGGGGAAGAGTGTAGGGTATGGGGGGGGTGGGGGTG
>CAYMLM010000123.1:0-1563 GCA_964391385.1 uncultured Papillibacter sp. | reverse complement strand
GGCGGCGAAGACCTTTCCGACATTCACGATCCGATCGAGAAGCTCGAGGCGGCCGGCAACAAGAACCTCATGATCGACGTCGGCACCAAGTCCGTCAAGGACGCGTTTGCCGCCGCCGTTCAGATCCGCCGCGCGGCCCTGAAAGACGACGACCGCGCCTTCGGCTATCCCGCCGTCGTCATCGTCGACCTTCTGGCCAAGGACGATCCGCTCATGCAGGCCGCGCTCGCCGCGCTCTTCACGCTGCGCTACGGCTCCATCGTCGTCATGGGGCGCATGACGTATGCCGACGCGCTGCCGCTTTACGGCCTGAGGCAGAACATCTTCACAGACCCGCAAAAGCCGATGAAGATGGAGCCGGGCGTCTACAGGATCAACGGCGCCGACGAAAACGCCGTGTGCGCCGTCACGGTCGACTTCGCGCTGACGTATTTTGTCGTCTCCGGCGAGATGGAGCGCTCGGGCGTGCCCGTGAATCTCTTTATCACCGACGCGGGCGGCTATTCCGTTCTGACGGCCTGGGCGGCCGGCAAGCTGTCGGCAAATTCGATCGCCAAATTCATCGAGGAAAACGACATTGAATCAAAAATCAAAAGCCGCACGCTGATACTCCCCGGCAAGGTCGCCGTTTTGAAGGGCGAAATTGAAGCCAAGCTTCCCGGCTGGAAAGTCGTCGTCGGAACGAACGAGGCCATTCAGCTCGTCCGGTTCCTGAAGGATTACAAATAAATAAGGAGGTCGCCTTATGGCCAGATTCATCACCATCGGCGAGCGCATTCACTGTATATCTCCGTCCATCCGCGAAGCGATGGACACGAGAAACCCCGAACCGATCCTCAAGCGCGCCAAGGAACAGATCGACGCGGGCGCGACGTATCTCGACGTCAACATCGGCCCGGCCGAATCGACCGGCGAGGAGCTCATGAAATGGGCCGTCCGGCTCATTCAGGAAAACTTCGACAACCATCCGCTCTGCCTCGACACCGCCAACAAAAAGGCCATCGAGGCCGGCATCTCCGTTTACAACCGCTCGAAGGGCAAGCCGATCGTCAATTCCGCCGACGCCGGCGACCGCATCGAAAACATCGACCTGGCCGCCGCCAACGACGCCATCTGCTTCGCGCTGTGCTCCAAGGCGGGCATCTCCAAGGACAACGACGAGCGCATGGCGTACTGCCAGGAGATGCTCGAGCGCGGCATGAACCTCGGCATGGACCCGGCCGACCTCTGGTTCGACCCGCTTTTCCTCGTCATCAAGGGGATGCAGGACAAACAGATGGAGGTCCTGGAATTTGTCAGGATGTGCTCCGACATGGGCCTGAACACGACGGGCGGCCTGTCCAACATCTCCAACGGCATGCCCAAGCACATCCGGCCGATCATGGATTCGGCCATGGTCGCCATGGGCATGATGAACGGCCTGACGAGCGCCATCGTCAATCCCTGCGACCTCAGATTGATGGAGACGATCAAATCGTGCGACATCATCCGGGGCGACACGCTCTACGCGGACAGCTATCTCGAGGTTTGATTCCTTTCTGATATCTTATACTGTAGCGCTCA
>CAYMLM010000122.1:0-8684 GCA_964391385.1 uncultured Papillibacter sp. | reverse complement strand
GACAGCACCCGGACGCCGTATGCGCGGGCCACCTCCGCCGTGCGGTCCTCCGACGCGTCGTCCACGCAGATGATTTCCAGTGGGCGCAGGGTTTGCAGCGTCAGGTCGCGTAGCAAAAGATCCAGGTTTTTTTCCTCGTTGCGTGCCGGAATCACAATTGAAACGGCCGGCGTCGATTGGGCGGGCGCCTCAGCCTCCGGAAGCTTCGGGATTCGGTAAAACAGCACCGCCGCGGCCATAAAGCCAATGACAACGACGGCAAGTTCAATGATGAGAGTGATCATTGGGCTACCTTTTCTTCAGCGCTTTATGGACGGCGTCGGCGGCCAGCTTTCCGGTCAGGATGGAGATGGGCAGGCCGGAGGGGCTGAACGTCCATTGTCCGCATTGATAAATGTCCTCCAGAGGCGTCCGGACGGAACGCGCGATTTTTTTGAACCTGTTTTCCGAGGGGAACGGACAATTCGTAAACGCCCAGCCGGTGATGGCGCCGTCCGAATTGCCCGTCTCGCGTTCAATGGTCAGGGGCGTTGCGCAAAGGGAAAACTCCGTATTTGCCCTCAGACCGGGGATCACAGTTTCAAGCATGTCGCTGATTTTCTCCGTGCAAAACCGTTTGAAGCCGTCGTATGCTCCGGCTTCCGAGAAAAACCGGACAAGACCGGCGTCCATGAGCGTGCTGACTATGACGCCCGTTTTTCCCTCGGGGGCGAGGGACGGATCCCGCAGCACAGGGACCGATATTTCATAGGTCGTGCGCTCCAGGTAGCGCGCCACCCAGTTCATCAGCGCCCCCTCGCCCAGCGGCGCGGCAGTCTGCCAGTCCGGCAGGGAGGACAGGCCCTCGGCGGAGGGCGTGAAAAAGGCATGGGGGCCAAAGGGATTGTCAAAGCCGTCCTTCCCCATGGCGACGCCCATGAAAACGGCCAGCACCGAATCGCCGCCGCGGCTTTCGTTGACAAGGGCCCGGTGTTTTGCGGCATTGCCGCCTGGTTCCGGCCTTAAGGAATTGTACAGCAGCTTCAGGTCGGCGGCCCAAACAAGCTTTTTATAGCCGAAGCATTCGCCCTTCTCCGTCCGGATTTCCTTCCTCCGCGCGTCCACATCCGCAACGCCTGTCCCGGTCATGACAGTGCCGCCGTTTGAGGCGATATATTGGGTCAGCTTCTTCGTGAGAACACCCGTCCCGCCCAGCGGGTAGCTGTAGTCGAAATACTGGCCGAAGTAGCTCAGGGCAAAAAACGTCGGCGTCTGCTGAAAGAAATGCTGAATGAGCATATCGATGAGCGCCTCGTTCGCGGTGAAGCGGCGCAGATACGCTCTGACAGGTTCGCTGAGGCGGCCGGCTTTCCGGATGTTGACCTGATATTTGACAAGCCAGGGCAGGAGCGTTTTCATCAGATAATCCCTGTCGGGCTTGTCCAGAAACAGCGGATTGTCGATGCCGTAGAGCACGTCCATATACCGGATGACCGTCTCCACCTGCGCCTTCATGGCGCAGATTTCCCCCCTGTGCTCCGGGAAGATGCCGGCCAGCATCCCGAAATACCCGTGCAGGCTCCCGCGGCCCTCCATCCGGGCCCACTGTGTGCCGATGCCGACGGACACCGTATTTTTGACAAAGCCGATGTCCAGGCCGAGGCTTTTGAGCATGGGGAATAAAATCCCGGAGTTTTCAAAGGCGCGGATGCCCGCGTCAAAAGCAAAGCCATTCCGCCAAAAGGTTTTGACCAGCCCGCCGGTCTCCGCGCTTTTTTCGCAGAGGAGCGTCCGACAGCCCCGGCGGCACAGATAGGCCGCGCTCGTCAGGCCGGCGGCGCCTCCGCCGACCACAATCGCATCATATGTATTCAGCACACGTCCACCCCGCCGATATATTTGATGATCTCCCGGATTTCAACCGGGCTGCCGGTCTCCGCGCCGCAGATGCAGTTCTCCTCATACGCCTGCAGCCTGTCGCCGTCCGATTTCGTCTCGCGCCATCGTTTTGCGGCTCCCCTGAAGTTCCCGGCCGCGGCGCGCCGCAGGATCCCGCGGATGTCCGCCGGCCCGCCCCGGGCGCAGGACGGCTCTTCACAGAACCGGCAGCGCATTGCCTTTCGCATGGCCGCCCGCGCGTCTTCGGGCATGCCGCTGTAAAGGGTGTCCCAGGTGACGGGCTTCTCGACGATACGCACGTAATTTTTCATGTCCGGCGTGTACACAAAGGGCGGAAGCCCCCTCTTTTTCAGCACGGCGTTCGCCGCCGTCAGGCCGGAGGTTGTGACGGTGGGCGTGCCCGTCCCCATCACGGTGGACTCCCCGCAGCAGAAGAGATTGTCCCACTGAGTTCTGGTATGTAGCCTTTTGAACATGTGCTGGCCCAGCATCTGCTTCGGCCCCGCCACGGCGCCGCCGTTTTTCATCGTATAGCGCTCGATGGTCCGGGGCGTGGCCACCTCCGCGTGTCGGACGCTCCGGCCGATACCGGGGAACCGCTTTTCGAGTACGGCGAGCAGTCTGTCCCGCTCCTTCAGCTTGAGGGCCCGGTATGCCTCCCCGTCCGCCGTGTCCCAGTTTTCAAAGGTCGGCCCGATGGCCAGGACTGTGTGCTCCGTTGGACCGCACAGGGTCGTGTCGTCCAGGCTGAGGATGTAGACGGTGACCTCGCTCTCGTCGAGCCTGTCCGGGTTTCCCACCAGCATTTCGATGGGGGCCGTGCCGTCCGGGATCGCGTCCCGGTCCACGGCGGCATAGAGCACGACGCTGGGATACGTCGGGACCTGTTTGGCCGCCCATTCCCGCCGGTCCGCGGTTGTCTGCGCCGGGTCAAGCAGCCGGCCGTACAGATTCCAGACGGTGCCGGAATAAACGATGTCCGGGGCGCGCAGGACGCGCCCGTCCTTCAGCCTGACGCCGGACGGGCGGCCGCATTCGAAGACGATCGATACGGCTTCGGCCTCCAGCAGCATGTCCCCGCCGTTTTCCTCGATGACCTTTTCAAGCCTGCCCGGCAGAAACAGCGTCGAGCCGGCCGGATAGAAGCTCCCGCCCACATGGTTGTCCACGAACATGACGGCGGCGAGAACGGCCGGCGACTCCGCCACCGTCGTGTAACAGTAGGTGGAGGTGAGCTTATCGAAAAACTTGAATATCTCAGGGTCTGTGAAATATTGCTCCAGAAGCTGTTTGGCGCTCCTGTTCAAGAGCGTGAGAAACCGCATGTAGGAGACGGGATGCTTCAGGATGCTGCGGAGCGCCGCCCGGCGGTCCGTCTCGTCGGCCGTTGTATAGCTCGGCGTCTCCACCATGACATGGCGGTACATTGTGAGCATGTCCCGGTAAAACGCGCGGATGTTTTCGCTTTCCGCCGGGAAAACCGCGGAGAGCTCCTGTGCAAACCGCTCCACATCGGGCCAGAACCGGATGCGGCGGCCCTTGAAATGGACGCAGTACAGCAGGTCGTGCTTGACGACCTCGATGGATTGCTCAAGGCAATTAAAGACAAACCGGTGGGCGTTGAAGCCCTGCTCCCCGAATCCGTACAGCATGGCGGCCCCGTTGTCAAAGGTCACGTCGCCGCGCCTGAAAACGCCGCACGCCCCGCCCGGATTCGTGCTTTTTTCAACAACGGCCACCCGGAGTCCGCGCTTTGCAACGAGACTTGCCGCCGTCAGGCCGGAGAGGCCTCCCCCGATGACGATCACGTCGTAATTCACAATAAAGTCCTCCCGTCCGTATGTGTCAGCCGCCGGCGCGGATACCCGACCAATAGGCTTCATAGATCTGCTGCGCAAATTGCCGGGCGCGGCCGCCGCCGGGATACAGCAGCATGCCGTCCAGAACGCCCTGGATCATGGCCGTATAGAGGAAGACGGCGCCCTCCGGCACGTCCTGTCTGATTTCGCCGCGTTCGATCCCAATCAGAAAGAGCCGTTTCATTTTTTCCGTCGTGATTTTGTCATGCTCGAATGTCAGCAGGCCGAAGCTTTCCCGCACGCTCTCATCGGGTATGAGCGGTATGGAACGCCAGAAACGCAGCCGGTTGTATTCGCTGAAATAGTCAACGACCGCATCGAAGACCATTTTCAGGCCGGCGCCGCCGCCCTGCGCGCGCGCGGCTTCCATACTGTCTTCAAGCATCGCGTAGAACCGAAGGACCTCGGCCTCGATTATTTTTTCAATAATTTCGTGCTTGCCCGTAAAGTGGCTGTACAGCGACGGCGTTTTCAGCCCGACCGCCGCGGCGATATCGGCCATTGACAGGCCGTATCCCCGGTCGCAAAACAGGCGGAAGGCCGCCTTGAGTATTTCGTGCTTTTTATCCACAGCAATGTCGCCGCCTTACGAATGTTAGTTAGCAAATTTTATCATTTTGCCTCCATAATTGCAATATTATCCTGTTTTGTTTTAGCCGGATGATGCTGCATTCCTGTACGGAATACCGGCGTCAAACTAGAATTGCATAAGCCGGGCCTTTCAGACATAATGAAAACAAGGATCGCTGCGTGATATGCTCTGGGGCTCCGGCTACGGCCACGTCCCGCAGTACCTGACCTCTGCTGGAAGGAAGGCATTCCGTTTGTCCCCATGGGGCAGGTCATGCATCCCGACGAGAAGACGGCCAACAAAAAGGTTCCGGAGGAGCGGAAAAGAATCCGCCCAAACGGTGTTGAACGGGAAGCGTCCCCGAAACCAACTGCGCAACAGCGCGGATAAGCTGTTTACATAAAAACCAAGAAGGAGATTACCCATGAAAAAGGCAATATCAGTTCTGCTGGCAGCGCTCTTGCTTATGACGCTTTTCGCATGCGCCAAGAAAAACACCGACGCCGCGCCCTCCGATTCTGCGCAGCCGTCGTCTGGCGGATCGGCTGAGCCGTCGGATTCCGCGGAAAGGGAAGAACAGCCGGACTCTCAGGCCGTCCTTGAGGACATCACGGTCGGCGCAGATCTGGTCGGCTTCTTCAGCGACGGCGTGGATCCGCAGTCCAGGAATACATACAACATCATCCACATGTATCCGTTCTCCCTGGAGCTGTACACAAACGTCACGAAGTGCCTTGAGACTTATGCGGGAAGGCTCAACTGCAGCATCACGCCGTCGACAAGCGAAGGCGACTATGACAAATTTATCCAGAATATCGAGGTATTCGCGGGCCAGGGCGATGTAGACGGCTTTATCGTCGTTTTGGACATGGCGACGTCCGCGCGAATGAAGGAAGTCCTCGACGAGACGGGTGTTCCCTATGTTGCCTGGTGTAACTCGGTGAGAGACGAGAACGGCAGCAATGTCGTCCCGTGCGTTGGCCTGGATCACGCGGGGGCCGCCGAGATGACGATACAGTGGCTTTATGACAACTACAAGACATACTGGGGCGACATCGACCCCTCAAAGATCGCCCTGATGAGTACGACAGCCACCTCAAATGTCGATCTCGACGCGCGCGCGATTGCCGCGGAAGCGTTATTTGAGAAGCTGATACCTGAAAATGCCGGAATCTTCAATCTGGACATGGTGACGGACTTTACCATGGAAGCAGCGTACAACAAGGCTTCCGCCACATTCTCGGCAAATCCCGACATTGAATACTGGTTCTGTGCCAACTGTGTTGAGTTTTTCGCCCAGGGCGTAACCCGCGCCGCGGAAAACCTGAAAATCGACGATCATGTGCTGGTCACCGATGTCGGACAGAATATCCTGGTCTCCGAATGGGATGCCGGTTATGACGGGTGCTGGGTAACGGTCTTTGCCGCCAACGACTACACGCAGGCGGTCCCGGCTCTGTGCGCCGTCGTGGCCCTGATTGAGGGTAAAGCGACATGGGATACTTTGTGGACTGAGCACAGGGCGGAAGGCGACGAATATACATTTCTTGCCGCTCCCGGCGCAATGCTGACGGTTGACACCTATAAGGAATGGTTCAACAAGTATGCGGAAGCGATCGGCGTCGAGCCGCCGTACGCGCAATAACGGATCGCCGGACGCAGTTTTTTATAAGTCACAACACTTGAACAGCTATTTTTTGAAAGGAGATTTATATGGCATTAGGACGTTTTGTGGTAGAGACCCACGGACATATTACTACGCTGTATGACAGCGTGGGGGATGATCCGTCTCCCGAGGGTTGGACCGGTTTGCCGATGGCCCCGGGCGAAGGCGAGGTCGAGCATGTCGACAACAGCGGCCTCACGCTCTGGGATATGGAGCGTTACGGCGTCGACATGGTGCTCCTTTATCCCAGCATGATCGGCACCACCAACGAGGGCCAGCTGGAGCTTGTGGACAAATATCCGGATAAATTCCGGGCATTCTGCGCCGACCAGCAAACCAAATTAAAGTGCCACCGAGAGCACACAGAGTGGAAAATTGACGATGCCGCGCGGGAGATCGATGACGCGATGGGCACCGGACGTTACATCGGCATCGGCGAATTCGTGCCCCGCACCTGGGACCCCGACCATATCTATACCTTTGAAGAGAGATTTCAGGAATACTGCATCTTTTTTGAAATTGCCGAGAAGTACAAGTGTCCCATCGCCTTCCACGATCTGCAGTGGTCGGACCTCTATTTTAACCCCTGGGTGCTACTGTCGCGTCTTGCCAGCCGTTATCCCGACGTCAAGATCATCGTCAACCACGGCGGCCAGTCGATCGGCAACTATACGACGGGCGATTTCAATATCCGCAATTCTTTGAGGGTGGCGGGAAGCTACTCAAACCGCTCAGGCGACGCCAACATTTACCTGGAGGTCGGGACCTGGACGGCCGAGTGGATCCGGATGGCCATCGAGGATCCCAACGTCGGCCCCACGCAGCTGCTCTGGGGTTCCGACTACGGCAATGTCCCGCAGTATCTGACCGTCGATACGCGCAGAGACGGCGTCGTTGCCCGCGGCTACTCTACGTCCATGAAGCGCTGGATGCCGACGCCCGCGTATCAGAGCGACTGGTGGGGATGGATGTCCACCCAGATCGAGCACCTCAAACAGTGGGTCGGCCAGGATGAGATCAATCTGCTCCTTGGCGGAAACGCCGCCAAGGTGTTCAAGCTGCCCGTGCCGTTCGAGAGGATGTTCCTCTGCGGCCGCCCGGACATCAACGGGATCCACTGGAAGGAGAGCATCCCCTATATTCCCATCGAGCAGGTCATGCATCCCGACGAGAAGGCAGCCAACAAAAAGATTCTGGAGGAGCGCAAAAAGAACCCGCCAAAGTGGCATTGAACGCAGAAGCCCGGCTTAAAGCGACATACAAAAAAATGCAAGGTTTTTAACCTTGCATTTTTTTGTCGTCCATCGCTTTTTTAAAGAAACCGATAAAGCATTTCAGCGCGGGTGATATGTAGTCGGATTTCTTCCAGCAAAGCACATAATCGAACCCGGGCGAATCGGAAATGTGCGTCACGCTTTGTTCGGGGTTGGACGTGTCGCTGAGAACGTGCGTGAGCCCCATGCAGCAGCACCGCTGGCTTTGCACATACTGCTCCGCGATGTCGACCCTCGAGGTCCGCATGATGACGTTGGGAATGAAGCCCGCCTCAAGGCAGGCGTTGTAGCAAAGGTCGTACAGCATCGATTCCTGCTTGCTGAAGATGAACTTCTGGCCCTTCAGCTCCGCAAGTGATATCTCCTTTTTGCCTGCAAGCTCATGGCTGCTTGCAAAGGAGACTGAGAAATCCTCGTGGACGACCTTCAGGATGTTATAGTTTTTCTCGCTGAGCTTTATGTTTGAGCAAAACGCCACGTCGCAGCCGCCGGACTGCAGAAGAAAAAGCACCCGGTCCTCGTCGAGCTCCTCGACGATCATATCATAAGCCGGATTGTGCTCGCTGAAGTCGTTTATCAGGCTCAAAATGTTGAACGCCGCCATTGTCGGCACGCCGGCCAGTCTGATCTGGTTGTCCGTAAACAGGCCGCGCCGTATTTCCTTGGCCTCGGCTTCCATACCGTCAAGCATCTTCATTACCTGGCCGCAGTATTCGAGCATACGCCTTCCGCCGGCGGTCAGCGTGACGATCTTTCCGCTCCTGTCGAAAAGCGGAAACAGGAGCTCCTGCTCCAAGGCGGCAATGTTCTTTGAAACCGCCGATTGGGAGATGAAGAGCGTCTCCGCGGCCTCCGTAAAACTGCCGATCGTCCCCACGGTCCAAAAACACTTGAGCTGCATGAGCGTCATGACGCACCACCTCCAGATCCTTCGCGCGCAAAACGGCGCAGGCACTGCTCAAAGGCAATCCCGCATAATGTATCATTTTAAATAAATCTTACCCGCATGTCAATCTGGGCATTGTTCTTTTTGCTGGTGGGTCGATCGTCATATGAAAAAAGAGCAACGAGAGAAGAGGCAGTCCGCTCGGATAGGCCGGAAGAACAGGCGGACACATTCCATGCGGGAATGTGTATTATATATTTCTATTTTACAATTCACCGTGTGTATATTAACATATAATTGGCTGAATAACGATTAATCCGCGGCGCGTGCGTTCTTTCAAGTGCGCAATCAAAAAAATTGAAGAGGAGAGCAGAACATGAGAGTGAGCCCCATTGACGTCAGGGATAAGAAACGCGTGATCAAGGGTCAGAGCCTGATGGGGCCGAAGGCGGGTCCCCCGACTCTCGTCGATTCCGACGAGGACGGGAAAATTACCCGCATCCGTCCCTTCTATTACGACGAAAACCACGACTGGGACAGCAAGAACCCC
>CAYMLM010000121.1:0-8695 GCA_964391385.1 uncultured Papillibacter sp. | reverse complement strand
TCGCGGCGGATATGCCGTCGGTTATTAAATTCGCTTCTCCGGATAAGGTCACATGGTAAAGCCCGCCGCCCTTCAGGCAGTATATATCCTCCAAGGATGATGCCGCATAAACCTCGTCGGCGTTCTCAAATATCAGACGCCCTTCCGTGTCTTTTTTTATATCGTCCATTCGATAGCAATTGCCGTATGCATCCGTATAAATAATTCTACTGCCGCTTATATATGGATTATTGCCTTCAGCTATTTTAATCATCTCATATTCTGAGCCAATGACGTAGAGTATCCCGTCCGAACCATCCGATGTCCATGCCATCACATTCTTAAAGGTGCTCAGCGGTAGCGTAAACATTAAGGTGAAATCAACACAAGCCCGTTTGCTGTAGGAATATCTCGACGATGAGAGCATCGTGGTATAATCGTCCGATATATCCACCACACCCGAATCAGGGGACCACAAGCACACCACTTCTCCATCAAACAGGAGCTCCGACATATCTTGATTAAAGAACAGAATAAGCTCGTCCGAGGACAGTTTTTCTTTCGTGCCACCGTATTTCACATAAAGATCGGTACCAGCATCATTCACTTCAAAGTAATACAAGAAATCCGCGTTGTTTGATAAAGCCACCGGATAGCACTGCTCACCAAGCTCCATTATCTCGCCGTCGACATAAACGTACCCGATAAACTCATCAGAGGGCACATTTACATAAGAATCCAAAAAAAACTCATAATCGCCTATATAACCGACACTCTTCCCATCGGGTGAGATGCAGATATAATTATCTGCCGCCAAAACGTTCGAGGCCAATTTGACCGGTGATTGCGCCGAAACGTCGTATAGATACAAATCCCCTATGTAATCATCCACGGCCGCAACATACGCGATATGACTTCCATCGTCCGATATCACGCAGCTGAGCACATCCTCAGAGACCTCTTTTGCGCCTTCTTCCGATATAATATATAATGTCCCGATTTCTTCTTGCTTTTCCTCCGCTTCTTTTCCTGAGACGACAGCGCAAGCCGACCGGTCGAGCGAGTAGGAATACCTGTAGACATTTTCAAGCTCGGCGCCCTCAATTTCGGCGCCCTCGGAGGTCAGGAAGAAATTTTCCGGCCCGTTTTGGTTATACAGCTTTATCAGCGCATAGCCAAACGCGACATCGCTGGCAGCCGTGTCGCTGGCAGCCGTGTCGCTGGCAGCCGTGTCGCTGGCAGCCGTGTCGCTGGCAGCCGTGTCGCCGGCAGCCGTGTCGCCGGCAGCCGTGTCGCCGGCAGCCGTGTCGCCGGCAGCCGTGTCGCTGGCAGCCGTGTCGCTGCCGGCGGAAAGATGGTTCCCAAGTAAAGCAATCAGCAGCACGGCGACGACGGCAAGCGCCAGGACGGAAATGCCAATCACAAGAATTTTTCTTTTCGGTTTAGGTCTGGCGGCGGCTGGCGTTTGCGGCGGGTTATGGGCCGCCTGTTCGGATTCGGCCGCTTCCGGCTCCGGCAGCAATGCGCCGCATTTGCTGCAAAACCGGCCGCTCTGAGCGTGTTCGTGACCGCAGGTTAAACACTTCATGCTGTGCCTCTCTTTCTTCAATCAACCATAGGTTCAGTGTGTGGTTTCTGCTGTATAACCGAATCATATCTCGTGTGCTTTATTTTGTCAATTATGACATAAATTTCTTTAAGTCGACGATAAGCGATTTATTATGCCGCAGACAGTCCGGTAACTCTTGATATATAAAAGTTTGACAATCCGCTCCAACTCATAATATAATGTTTGTATTAATCAGATATTTCCTGATTATTTGGATATAATATGATCGGGCGTACCCCTTCGCCTTTCGTCCCGATCGCGCGCCTTCGGGGCGCTGCGCCGTTTGAAACGGCTCATTTTCGGCATTATGTACGCATGTACTTTTTATACAGCGAGCATATGAACCAAGGTCAGAGGAATCATATTGTCAAGGCGATTCAGGGCCAAGACAGGCATTCCTTTGGGCTGTTGTTTTCGTATGCTTGGAGCCATTACATAAAGCAATACTAAAATAAGGAGAACATTCTTTTCATGGCAGAAAAATTAAAAATCATCCCTCTGGGCGGTCTAAACGAGATCGGCAAGAACCTGACCGTCTACGAATACGGCGGCGATATTCTCGTCGTTGACTGCGGGCTTGGCTTCCCTGACGACGAAATGTACGGCGTCGACATCGTCATCCCCGACTTCACCTATCTCGTCAAAAATCAGAGCAAGGTCCGCGGCATCGTCCTGACGCACGGCCACGAGGACCATATCGGGGCAATCCCATATATCCTGCGGGAGCTCAACGTGCCGATCTTCGCCACGCCCCTGACGGTCGGCCTCATAGAAATCAAGCTCGCCGAGCACGACCTCTTGGATAAGGCCAATATCACGACGCTCAAGGCCGGCGAGTCCTTCAGAGCGGGCTGCTTCAAGGTGGAGCTCGTGCACATCAACCACTCGATCCCGGACGCCGTCTCGCTGGCCATCAAGACGCCCGTCGGCATGCTCATCCACACCGGCGACTTCAAGATCGACACCACGCCGATTTCCGGCAGCATGATCGATCTGGCCCGGTTCGGGGAGCTTGGAAACAGGGGCGTACTGGCCCTCCTGGCCGATTCGACCAACGTGGAAAAACCCGGTTATTCTGTTTCGGAGAGCAAGGTCGGCGAACGGTTCGACGCGCTGTTTCGCGGCTGCACGTCGCGCATTCTCGTGACGACCTTCGCCTCGAACGTCCACCGCATACAGCAGGTCATCAACTGCGCGGCCAAGTTCAACCGGCGCGTGGCCGTCACTGGCCGCAGCATGGAAAACATCATGCGCGTGGCCATCGAGCTCGGCAGCATGCAGGTCCCCAAAGGGGTGCTGATGGAGCTGAGCCAAATTAAAAATCTTTCCGATGACAAGATCGTCATTATCACGACCGGCAGCCAGGGCGAGACGATGAGCGCGCTGTACCGCATCGCATACTCCGATCACAGGCAGATCGAGATCAAGCCCGGCGACCGGATCATCATTTCCGCCTCCGCCATCCCCGGGAACGAAAAAACGGTCAGCCGGGTCGTGGACGAGCTGTTCCGGCGCGGCGCGGAGGTGTTTTACGACAAGTTTTCAGATCTGCACGTCTCGGGCCACGCTTATCAGGAAGAACTCAAGATGATGATGGCGCTCGTCAAGCCGAAGTTTTTTATCCCGCTGCACGGTGAATACCGCCACCTGAGCATCCATACCAAATTGGCGCAGCAGATGGGCATAAGCCCCAAGAACATCGTCATCGCCGACATCGGCCAGGTCATCGAGCTGACGAACCGGAGCATCAAGCGCAACGGCAGCGTGGCTTCGGGGAAGGTGTTCGTCGACGGGACGGGCGTCGGCGACGTCGGGTCTGTCGTGCTCCGGGACCGGAAGCATCTGGCTCAGGACGGCATGATCGTCGTGATCATCAATCTCTCCAGCGCCGATGGCGGCCTGATCAGCGGCCCGGACATCATCACGAGAGGCTTCATCTACGTCAAGGAGTCTGAGGAAATGATGCGCGAGCTCAAGGAGATCGTCATGAACTCGCTGGAGCGGTGCACGAGCAACAAAATCAGCGATTTCGTCACGATCAAGAGCACCGTCAAAAATGAGCTGTCGCATTACCTGTACAAAAAGACAAAGAGAAATCCGATGATCCTGCCTGTCATCACGGAAATCTGACAAGTGAATAACCCTGCCTTTTTCAGGCGGCAATACAGACATAATTCCCCCGCCGCAGGCGGGGGAATTATACAAGACACGCTTTACGGAGTTCCGGCATACATGTTCCACCGCCTCCGTCCGGGTATAAACATACAAAATAAACGGAGACCAGATAAATGAACATACAGATCTTCGGAAAATCCAAATGCTTCGACACGAAAAAGGCTGAACGCTGGTTCAAGGAGCGGCGCATCAAATTCCAGAGCATCGACCTCGTCCGGTACGGCATGAGCCGCGGCGAGTTTTCGAGCGTCAAGTCCGCGGTCGGCCTGGGCGCGATGATAGACCCGGACGCCAGGGACGCCGAAATCCTCAGGTATCTGGCCTACGACGCGGACAAGGAGGAGAAGCTCCTCGAAAACCCGGCGCTCATTAAAACGCCCATCGTGAGAAACGGCAGGAAAGCCACCGTAGGATACTGCCCCGACGTCTGGAAGGACTGGGAGTAATCTATGTCGCGCCCGCCCTGAAGAAGAGCTGCACAAAAAGACGGGGCAGACATGGATATAAAACCGAACCAATGCGCAGAAAATGACCCCGAAACCGGGCGGGCATTCTTGTTGCCATTATATTCAAGCTGTAGTATGATGTTGGAAGACAGGGGTGACAGTGATGACGATCGAAAAAATAACGGAAAACAAAAAACGGTATATTGACCTGCTGCTGCTCGCGGACGAACAGGAAAGTATGCTTGACAGGTATCTGGAGCGCGGCGACCTGTTCGCTTTGTATGACGGAGACCTGAAAAGCGTCTGCGTCGTCACCGACGAGGGCGGCGGCGTCTGCGAGCTCAAAAACCTGGCGACGTATGCGCAATATCAGGGTAAGGGTTACGGCACAAGCTTGGTTGAATACATATTCAATTTCTATAAAGCCCGCTTCAAAACGATGATGGTCGGCACGGGGGACAGCCCCGTCACCGTTCCCTTCTACAAAAACCGGGGATTTGTGTTTTCACATCGGCTGGAGAACTATTTTGTCGACCATTACGACCGCCCGATTTATGAAAACGGCGTACAGCTCCGCGACGTCATATACTTGAGGAAAGAGCTGTGATCGCCGGCATCAACGGCTCAGCCCTGCATTTCGCCGGCGTGCCGTGCGAAAATTCCTGGGAAATCATTATACATCAATTGAAAAGTGAGGATACATAATGATTGAACAATTGCGCGCGGAGCTGAGCGGGCATGCCGCAAAGCTGGAGCGCAAAAGGAAAATCGAAGCCATGCTCCGGGAGCTGGCCGACGAGGAGCGGGAGCTCGCGGAGCGCGAACGGGCTTGGAAAGCCGTCCTGCTGAAAGAGGAAGAGGACGTGGACCGGCTGGAGAGGACGACGGCCACGTCGATCCTGTATTCCATGCTGGGCAAAAAGGAAAAAAAGCTGGACAAGGAACAGCAGGAGGCGTTTGCCGCCAAGCTGAAGTACGATGCTGCCATGCGCCAGCTCGACGACTGTAAACGCCGCCGGGAAGCGTTCGAGGACGAGAATCGTACTTTATCGGGCTGTGCCGGCCGGTACGACGAGGTCTTCAATACACTGCAAAATCTGCTTCGGGAAGATCCCGCCTATGCCGGACGCCTCTGCGCGCTCGAGCGGCGGCGCGGCGAAGCCGACGGCCAGCTCAGAGAGCTGGACGAGGCCCTCGCAGCCGGCAGCGATGCCATGCGACAGATCGACTACATTGAGGACAGTCTCGGCAGCGCGGAGGGATGGGGCACCTGGGACCTGTTCGGCGGCGGCCTGATCTCCGATTTGGCCAAGCATTCGCACCTGGACAGCGCGCAGGCGGGCGCGGAGCATCTGCAGGTGCTGCTCAGCCGGTTTAAGTCGGAGCTGGCCGACGTTTACGTCGACGCGCAGCTCGGTGCAGTGAACATCGACGGCTTTCTGCGTTTCGCCGACTATTTCTTCGACGGCCTGATCGCGGACTGGTCCGTTCTCTCCCGCATACACGACTCGCAGGACTGCGTGTATCGCGTCAGGCAGCAGGTCGGTGACGCGCTGTGGAGACTGCAGACCTTAAGGGCCGCCCGCGCCGCCGAAAAAGACGCGGTCGAAAAGCAGATCGAGGAGCTGGTCGCCCAAGCCTGACACGTCCGCAGAGCAAACTGAAAACGGCCGAAATAAAACAGAGTTTCCGGCCGTTTTTTACTTTTCGCCCTCGCAGCCTTTTACACACCGGCCCCGGCTGCCTCAGCCTTCAAGCAGTTTCTTGAGATACCCTTCGTTGAGCAGATGCACCGTTGCGAAGCTGCCGCCGTTAAAGACAGCCCAGTTGTTGAAAACGCAGGGAACCGTTTTGGCTTTTTCGAGTGTGTCGACCGGCTTTAGCTTGAGCGGAATGCTGTTTTCCGCGCAATATTGACTGATTTCCGCGATACAGTTGGGAATATATGGGCACTGCGCGCTGTAGTAAATGGTCAGGTCCGTATCCTGTATTGTTTGCTTCCTGACGGATTCGGCAAAACGCGGCGCCGTCCCGTCGAAAGATAACGCCAGAAGCTCGTAGTCTTCAATCGCATCAACCGTTTTGAATCCGAATTTTTCCAGAAACTTCTTGTCGGACAGAAACGGCTTTTTCTTTTGCGCGCTGATCGCGCAGGCACCCGACATGCCCCGCCTTTTCGCGTCGGCGATGCAGTACTCGAGCAGGCTTCTGCCATGGCCCGTGCCCTTGAAGCTCCCGGATACCCACAGGCAGTAAATATAGATAAAGCGCTCGCCGACGACGGGGGTCCACGCCCTTTCCAACGGGGCATACTCGATGAAGACCTTGCCCTTTTCGTCCAGCTTCCTGTAAACATGCCCTTCGTCCAGGCGCTCTTTGAGCCAGGCTTTTTTCGCCGCCACGCCGTCCCGATGCTTTTTATCGGCGATGGCGCAGCAAACATGCTCGCCGTCCAGATTGTCCGCCGTCAGATTTATGTAGTCCGCAGCCATAAACGCGCCTCCCTTTTTGCGGCCAGTCTATCACAGGAACCTTGCAACAGGGCATTCTATTGTGCGCCTAAATCCTTTTTTTCCGCTTTGTTATGTTTTGAGCCGTTTATAGTAATCAAGCGTATTGAAGCCACGGTCAAGCTGGACCGCGACATAGCGCTCGGCGGCCCGGGACAGCCTTGTCAGCGCGTCGTCGGGCAGCGCAAACGAAAAGACTTTTTTGGGCTCGGCGCGCAGGATAAAGCGCAGCGCGTCGAGCGAGCCGGCGCACAATTCGGCCGTTTCACCGCCGTTTTTGCAGGCGCGGCAGTGCGCGGTGCCGCCCTCCAGGTCCAAAACGGGCGCGGCGATGTCGTCCCGGCCGCACACGGCGCATTCCGAGACGGCCGGCTCATACCCGGCCAGGCGCATCAGACGCATTTCAAACGCCGCCTTGACGAGTATCGGGTTCTTTTCGTTTTCTCCGAGCAAGAAAAGCGCGTTGAGGCCGAGCTGAAGGATCGCCGGGTTCGGGCTGTCCTCGTCGGATACGGCTTCCATGAGCTCGGCGAAATAAGAACCGAGCGCCAAAAGCGCGAGGTCGGCGCTCAGGCCGTCGAACAGCTCGATCGTCTGCGCCTCGGTCAGCGTCCAGCGGTCACGGCTGTGAAAGAGCGTCATGTCCGAAAACGCCAGCGGCTGTACAGCCGCGGCCAGCTTGCTGCCGCGCCGCATCGCGCCGCGCGCGGAGACGGTCAGTTTTCCTTCGTCCGCCGTCAAAACCGTTAAGATCCGGCTCGAATCCTTGTACGCCACGGCGCGGAGGACGAGACCTTTCGTGTTTATGTACATGCGCGCATCACCTGTTGTTTACTTCTTTAATCGGGGCCCGGCGCCACGCGCGCCGGGCCCGCATTTTCCGGTTTATTGTGCGCATCCGGCTTTTTCGCCGTGCGAGTGATCGCCGGGCCGCAGCGCTTTCGCCGATATTTTATATAAGAGATAATACGCGATATCACCGGTTTTGGCGAACAGCTCCCAAAAATTTTCCGAAGACATATTCATCCCTCCCGATGCTATTAGTGTTTTCAGCGGGGCTGAAAATATCAGCGGCAATATTTTTCAATTGAGAATTTTTCCCTGTTTCCGAGGTGGGCGGGCAAACGGATCACTCCGAGTAGCCGAAATTTTTGATCATACGCTGGCTGTCGCGCCAGTTTTCCCTGACCTTGACCCAGGTCTGCAGAAACACCTTCGCACCCATAAAGCGCTCGATGTCCTCCCGCGCAAGCTGACCGATTTTTTTAAGCATCTCGCCGTTTTTGCCGATGACCATGCCCTTGTGGCTGGACTTCTCGCAGTAAATCGTGACGTCCAGATCAATCAATCCGTCGTCGCGCTCGGAAAACCGCGTCACCTCCACCGCCGTGCCGTGCGGCACCTCGCGCTCGAGGCACATGAGCAGCTTCTCGCGCACGATCTCCGCCACGATTTGCTTTTCCGGCTGGTCCGTCACCATGCCGTCCGGAAAGAGCTGCGGGCCCTCCCCCGCAAATTTTTTGAATTCCTCGAGCAGCAGGCCGACGCCGTCGCCCTTTTTTGCCGAGACCGGGACGATCGCCTCGAAGGGGTGCGCCCCGGCGTACAGGCCGATGATCCCCAGAAGCGCTTCTTTTTTTGTCGTATCGATCTTGTTGACGACGAGGATGGCCGGCACGCCGTTTTCCTTGATCTGGCTCAGGAGCAGCTGCTCCTGCGTGCCGATGTTTTCGACCGGCTCGACGACGAGCGCCACGGCGTCGACGTCGGCCACGCTCTCGCGCACGACCTTGACCATATAGTCGCCCAGGCGCGTGCGGGCTTTGTGGAAGCCCGGCGTATCGAGCAGCACGATCTGCGTGCCGCCGTCGTTGACGACGCCGAAGATGCGGTTGCGCGTCGTCTGCGGCTTCGGCGTGACGATGGCGATCTTTTCACCGGTCAAGGCGTTCACGAGCGTCGATTTACCGACGTTC
>CAYMLM010000120.1:0-8746 GCA_964391385.1 uncultured Papillibacter sp. | reverse complement strand
GCGATAATGAGCGGTGACTGGAGTTCAGACGTGTGCTCTTCCGATCTCAAGCGCCCCCGCCATAGACCGGCACCTGCCGCGCACAATGCCCGGCACGCTGTTTTACAGCGGCGGCAGCTCGCTCGGCTGGCACGGCGGCGCGGCCGTCGGGATGAAGCTGGCCGCCCCCGAAAAGGACGTCGTCGCGCTCGTCGGCGACGGGACGTATGTCTTCAGCTGCCCGACGGCCGTCTACTGGATGGCGCGCCGGTACAACGCGCCGTTTCTGACGGTCATCTTCAACAATCAGGGCTGGAACGCCCCGCGAATGATCACAAAGGGCGAGCACCCGGACGGGTACGCCGCCCGGGGACAGGCCTTCTGGACAAGCTTTGATCCGCCGTCCCGGCTGGACCTCGTCGCCGAGGCCGCGGGCGGCGCGTTTGCCCGGACGGTCTCGGACCCCGGCGCCCTCGGAGAAGCGCTCCTGGCGGGCCGCGAGGCCGTCAGAAGCGGCACCCCGGCGGTGATCAACGTCCTGCTGGACCCTGCCTGAGACTGTCGCGGTCCGCCGTCCCCGACGCTTGCAGGCAGTCGAATCGTTGCAAAAACAACAGACTTTCACCCGCTTTCATAGTATAATCAAACCAATCTGATCTGAGGAGGCTGGCGATATGATTGAACAAATTTTCAAGCTGTCCGTCACGGATGAAAAAGCCGTCGAGAGAGTGATCATGGACGAAAACATCCATTATGTCCACATGGTTTTTAACGAAGGCGAAGGCATGCCCGAGCACTATTCGAATTCAAACGTGTATATGACCGTCGTGCGCGGGAAGCTGTCTCTGGGACTGGATGACCAGGAGGATCACATCTACCGGAAAGGTGACCTGCTCAAGATGCCGGTCGGCATCAGGATGAACGTACGGAACAAGCACCCGGAGGTCCTGGAGCTGATCATTGTCAAGGCTCCTGCCCCTGTATCCAAATAGAACAAGGACGCAAAAAAAGCCCTGCCGCCGGACCGGCCGCGGGGCCTTTTTTGCGTCCTTGTTTAATTCTTATTTTCTTACGTGACAGCCGGCGTCATTTTTGTTATGATAAATGCTGATGTTTGTCAATAAATCAAACCAGTGGAGCAGACCGCAGTATGGAGTATATCAATCCCTTGGGCGAACGAAAAATTTCGAGCCTTCTCCTTCAGTTTTCCATACCCGCCACGGTGGGTATGATGGTGAATACGATTTACAATATCGTCGACAGGATCTACATCGGCAACAGCCCGGACATGGGGTCAAACGGCATCGGCGGCATCACGCTCGTTTTTCCGATCATGATCATACTGATGTCGATGGGCGTGCTGTTCGGCATCGGCGGAGCCACCCTTTTTTCCATCCGGCTGGGCGAGCAGAAAAAGGATGAAGCTGAAAACATCCTCGGCAACGCCTTTGTCATGCTGATGATCGTCGGCGCGACCTTTACCGTGCTCGGGCAGATATTTTTAAAACCGATCCTGCTTCTGTTCGGCGCGAGCGACGTTTTGCTGCCGTATGCCACGGACTACGCAAGGGTCATATTTTTCGGCGCGCTGTTCCAGGTGGTCGGAATGGGTATGAACAATTTTATCCGCGCGGACGGAAACCCGACGATCGCGATGCTGACAATGATCATAGGCGCCGGCGCCAACATTGTGCTCGACCCCATCTTTATCTTCGGCCTGAAAATGGGCATGTCGGGCGCGGCTCTGGCCACCATCCTGTCCCAGTGCCTGTCGGGGACCTGGGTCTTCCTGTATTTTATCGGCAAGCGCAGCCGGAACAAGCTGAAGCTGAAGTATATGCGCCTGAGGGCGTCGATCGTCGGGAAAATCGCCTCGCTTGGCCTTCCCACCTCCCTCATGCAGCTGGCCAACAGCTTTTTGAACATGATCCTCAACAAAAGTCTGATCACATACGGCGGGGACATCGCCATATCGGCGATGGGGATCATAAACAGTATGCAGATGCTCCTGATTATGCCCGTGATCGGCATTAACCAGGGCGCGCAGCCGATCATCAGCTTCAACTTCGGCGCAAAGAAGTACAGCCGGATCAAGGAGACCGTCAAGCTGGCGATCATCGCCGCGACGGTGATCGTCTCGCTCGGGTACATCGCCGTCCGGTTATTCCCCGTGCAGCTGGTCTCCCTGTTCAACACGGAGCCGACGATTCTCGCCTTCGGAAAAGAGGCGCTTTTGACCTGGATGCTGCTGCTGCCCTGCGTCGGCTTCCAGGTGGTCGCGTCCAGCTTCTTCCAGGCCATCGGACGGTACAAGTCCTCAATGTTTCTGACGCTGACGAGACAGATCATATTCCTGATTCCGGCCATGCTCCTTTTCTCAAAGCTCTGGGGCGTGGATGGCCTGCTGTACGCCGCGCCGGTCGCCGATCTCTTCTCTACCCTTTTAACCGGCGTCTGGTTTTTCTTCGGCATCCGAAAGCTGGGCAGAGAACCGGCCGTCAAAAGCGAGCCCGCCTGTTGATACCGTCAGAATACCGGATACCCTGCCGTCTTTGCCGACTGCAGGGTATTTTAATAACTTAGCCCGAGGCTTTTATAAGCGTTTGCTTTGTTCGTTTTTGCGCTGATATCTTGCAACACGACTGTCATTGTAGTATTCTTCTTCTATACTGTCAGTATCAGCCGGGCGCAGCGCGACTGCGCCCGGCGATGCGAAAACATATACGGGAAGGAGCTTATATGGCATCCTCGGGCCATATGCAGGGACATGTATACTTGTAAATATCCGAATCTTTTTTCGCCCATTACCATCGGGAACACGCTGTTTCGAAACAGGCTGTTCGCCTCACCGACAGGCCTGCAGTACACCACGAGCAAAAACCGTCCGATCAATGAGGGCATCTCGTACTACGAGCGCAAGGCGATCGGCGGGGCCGCCTCCGTCTGCATAGGGGACGCGATGGTCGATTCCGAAATCTCCCTGGCCAACGGGAACCACATCCTTCTGGATGACCCCGGCGTGAGGCCCCACCTGACGAAGCTGTCCGACGCCATCACGCGCCACGGCGCCGTGGCGTCGATGGAGATGTCCCACGGCGGAAACGCCGCGCGCGTCTCCTTCGCGCAGGGCCATAAGATCTACGGCCCCGTCGACGGCGAGACGTCCGGCTTCAGGGGCGACGAGACGATCCGCGCCTACGGAATGACGCCGGAGATCATGGCCCGCACCATCCAAAAACACGCCGACGCGGCCGCGTTTGCCAAGCAATGCGGCTTCGGCATGGTCACGCTGCACGGCGGGCATGGCTGGCTGATGCACCAGTTCATGTCGCCGACGATCAACACGCGCACGGACAAGTACGGCGGGAGCTTCGAAAACAGGATGCGCTTCCCGCTCGAGATCATCGCCGCCGTGCGCGAGGCGGTCGGCCCCGGCTTCCCCATCGAGATCCGCATCAGCGGCTCGGAGTGCTACGCGGGCGGTTACGGCATCGACTACGGCATTGAGATCGCCAGGGCGCTCGACGGGAAGGTCGACCTCATCCATGTGTCGGCCGGCAGCCACGAGGACCCGCGCGTGTTCACCGTGACGCATCCGAGCATGTTCCTCGAGGACGGCGTCAACGTCAAATACGCCGCCGAGATCAAAAAGCACGTCAAATATTCCAAGGTCGCAACCGTCGGCGCGCTGTCCGACCCCGCGCTTCTGGAGGAGATCCTCCGGTCGGGCAAGGCGGACGTCGTGGAGCTCGCGCGCGGACTCATCTGCGACCCGGATCTGCCCGTCAAGGCCCGGACCGGCAAGGACGACGAGATCACGAACTGCATACGCTGCTTCGCCTGTTTCTCAAACCTTATGACGAAAGGCCATATCATCTGCGCGCTCAACCCGGAGATCAGCAACGAGGCCGAAGTCAAATTCGAACGGCCCGCGGCAAAGAAGAAAACCGTCCTCGTCGCCGGCGGCGGCATCGGCGGGATGCAGGCGGCCCTCTCGTGCGCGAAGCGCGGCCACCGGGTGATCCTGTGCGAGAAGTCCGGCAGGCTCGGCGGCGTCCTGCGCTGCGAGGAGAAGGTCCCGTTTAAGAAGCACCTGCACGAATATCTGGACCATCAGGCGCGGATGATCTCCCGGTCGGCCATTGACGTGCGCCTGGGTGTCGAGGTGACGCCGGAGCTGGCGGAGAGCATCGGGCCGGACGCCATCATCGCCGCGCTCGGCTCCAGGCCGCTCGTCCCGGCGATCAAGGGCATCGGCGGGCCGAACGTGATCGGCGCGGAGGAGCTCTACATAAATCCCGAAAAGGCCGGGAAGCGGATCGTTATTCTGGGCGGCGGGCTCGTCGGCAGCGAGCTGGCCATCTACATGGGCGACCTGGGCCGGGACGTGACGATTCTGGAAATGTTCCCGAATTTAAACGACGGCGGGAACCTCCTGCAGGGGCAGTCCATCCGCATTGAGCTTGACCGGCTCGGCGTCAAGCTGGCGCTCGGCACAAAGGCCCTCGAGATCAATGGGAAAGGCGTCATCGGCGCTCCCGCCTGCGGGAACGCGGAAGGGACAAGGCTCTTCGAGGCGGACACAATCGTCTGCGCCGTCGGCATGAAACCGCTGCGCGAGGAGGCTGACCGGCTGCGCTTCTGCGCCCCGGAGTTTTACCAGATCGGGGACTGCGTGACGCCGAAGAACATCGCCGAGGCGACCCGGAGCGCGCATTTCGCCGCGCTCGACCTCGGCCGCTATTGAGATCGAAAGGTCATTTTATCTGTCGTCTTCGCCCATATTGATAGCCAACAAAGAAATCCCGAAACCGGTCCGGTTTCGGGATTGTTTTTAGGCGTTTCAAGCTGATGCGAACCGTATCGCCTGATTATAAAACGCTGTCCAGGATATGCGTACTCACCCTGCCCTCGGCAAAGTCCGGGGTATTGAGCACCTGGATATGAAACGGGATCGTCGTGCTGATGCCCTCCACTTTAAATTCGTCAAGCGCGGCGAGCATCCGCCGCCGGGCGTGCTCGCGGTCCGCGCCGTGGACGATCAGCTTGGCGATGAGCGAGTCGTAGAAAAACGGCACCTTGTAACCGTGATGGCAGTGGGTGTCCACCCGGACGCCGGGCCCCTGCGGAATTTCCCATTTCGTAATGACGCCCGGGGTGGGCCGGAAGCTTTCCGCCGGGTTTTCCGCGTTGATCCGGCACTCGATGGCGTGGCCGCTGAAACGGATATCCTCCTGGGTAAAAGGCAGCGCGCCGCCGGCCGCGACACCCAGCTGCTCCTGCACCAAATCCACTCCGGTGATCATCTCCGTCACCGGGTGCTCCACCTGGATTCTGGTGTTCATCTCCAGAAAGTAGAACCTGCCCGTGTCCTGGTCAAATATAAATTCAACAGTTCCGGCGCTCTCGTAGGAGATGTTTTTCGCCAGCTTCACGGCCGCGCCGTGGATCTCCGCGCGCAGCGCGTCGGGGATCAGCGGGGCTCCCGCCTCCTCGATCAGCTTCTGGTGCCGGCGCTGGGTCGAGCAGTCCCGCTCCCCCAGATGGACAACGCTGCCGTGCTTGTCCCCGAGCACCTGGACCTCCACGTGGCGGGCGTTCGCGATATACTTTTCAGCGTACATCGAGCCGTCGCCGAAGGCTGCCAGGGCCTCTGCCGAAGCCTCCTCAAATATCTGCCGGATGCGGTCCCTTTCGTTTTGGGTGATGATCTTCATACCCCGCCCGCCGCCGCCGGCGGCCGCCTTGAGCATGATGGGAAAGCCGATCTGTTCGACCGCCTTGAGCACGTCGTGAGCGGCGTTCACCTTCTCCGAGCCGGGCAGGACCGGCACGCCGACCTCTTTTGCCAGCGCGCGGGCCACCAGCTTGTTTCCCATCCGATGGATATGCTCCGCACTGGGGCCGACAAAAATGAGGCCGTTGTCGGCGCACGCCTGCGCCAGCTCCGGTTTTTCCGACAGAAAGCCGTAGCCGGGATGGACGGCCTGGGCGCCCGAGTCCAGCGCCGTTTTCATCAGGACCGGGATGTTCAGATACGTCGATACGGGCGGCGGGCCGATGACGACGGTTTTGTCGGCCAGCCTCGCGCCGGTGGAGTCCTTGTCCGCTTCCGAAACGGCCAGGACGGTTTCGATCCCCAGTACGCGGCAGGTCCGGATAATGCGGACGGCGATCTCGCCCCTGTTTATGACTAAAAGCCGTGATATCTTCATGTTTTTATCCCTGCGTGTCGGGCCTCCTATTTGACTTTGATGGAGAACAGCGGCTGGTCGGGCTCCAGCAGCTCCTGGTTCTGCACGTGGATCCCGACGATCTCGCCCGCGACCTCGGCGGAAACGGCGTTAAACGTTTTCATGATCTCCACAAGGCCCAGGGTGTCGCCCACCCGCACCATATCGCCAAGCTTTACGTACGCGGGGGCGCCCGGCTCGGACTGGGCGTAAAAGATGCCGTAGCTGGGCGACTTGACGATGAACACCCCGGCCTGCTCCGTCACGGCTTCCGCCGTCGTTGGCGCGGCTTCGGCCGGAGCCTCCTGCGCGGCGTTCTCCGCCGGTTTTTCCGCTGTCGGGACGGCGGCGGTCGTCACGGGCTGCGCTGTCACAGGCGCTGCCGCCGGCGCGCTCGCGCCGGAGACCTCGGTGACGCCGTTTTTGCCGATGACGAGCTTGACCCCGTCGCCTTCCAGCTTCAGATAGTCGAACGAGGATTTTTCCAGTTTGTCGATCAGGGCGGTGATACCATCGATATCGCTGCCGTCAAAGATGCCCAGTATATTCTTGTTCATATTTATAACCCCCGTTTAATGACCCTGTCTTTTAAGGACAAGAGATTTATTGTCGTATTTGACCTGGACCTGCGTGATATGCTCCCGCTTTTCCAGATTGTCTATGAGGTCTAGGATCGGCGAATCGACGCAGGAGAACGTCCGCCACGGGCGCTCCCTCGTCGCCTCGCGCATAATGTCGATTTCCTTCGTGCCGTTCATGATATAGCGCAGCAGGAACTCCTCGTCGGACAGGTTTTCGCCGAACTGCTTGCGGAACTCCGAAAGCGGCTTGTTCTGCTCCTCCTCCGCGATTCTTGTCTTTTCGGCCAGCTCCCTGGCACGGGGCAGGCTCAGGAAGTAGTCCTTCAGGTTCTGGTCCATCTCCAGATAGCCGGAGTCCTCGCTGTAGTTGCCCAGGGCAAACTGGATGTACTCGTCGATGACGATCTTGTACCGCTCGCCCAGCGCCACGTTGATGGCCGCCTGCGTGACGACAAACTGCGAATACGGCGTGATCATGTGCGGCTCGCCCGTCTCGGCGCAGACGCGGACAACCTCTTCAATGACCTCGTCGACGCGGTTTTCCAGATGCAGCTCCTTCAGCTGATGTGTGAAGTTGGAGATGACGCCGCCGGGGATGCGATGCCGGTACTGGGCGACCTTGTAGCGCGTCGGCCCGAACGCGGGCAGGCCCGCCTCCCTGGCCATACTGCAGAGCTTTTTGGACACGTGCTCCAGCCGCTCCAGGTCAAGATTGACCTCATACCCCAGAGCCTTCGCGTTTTCGGCCACATTGAAAACGGAGGGCTGGGCCGTGCCCTCGGCCAGAGGCGGCAGGGCGACGTGGAAGCCGTCGCAGCCGAGCTTCATGGCCTCGACGTACACGGGGTCTGCAAGCCCCGTCGTGCAATGGCTGTGGATCTCCGTCAACAGGTCGCCGGAATTCGCCTTCATGATGTTGTACACGCGCCGGACATTGTCGATGTCGAGAAGGCCGCCGGCGTCCTTGAGATACATGACGTCCGCGCCGTAGTCCACCATCATTTTAGTCTTTTCCGCGTAATACGCGTCGGTATGCCGGGGCGATATGTAGTAACACAGGGCAAAGGCAACTTCAAGTCCCAGCTTCTTCAGGAAGGGCACGAACCAGTGATAGTGCTTATGGCCCATGACGTTGCCGGTGATCTGCACGCGCTGCAGCGCCCCCATCTCCGCCAGCTTCCGGGTGAACAGTTCGACGGCTTCCCGGTTGAAATTCACGATGTCGAACGGCCAGAGGGAGGGCTGCAGGATCACGCCCTTTTTTGTCCGGGGCGCCTTTTCGGCAAACATCCGGACCATCGCCCAGGGATCTTCCTTTAAATCCCTGATGACTTTTTTAAACTGGAGCTGCATCAGCGGGCAGCAAAGCGAGCGGAAGCCGGCCTTGTCGATATCCTCGAGCACGGCCTCCATCATGCCGACCGGCATCCCCGCCGCCCAGTTGCTTTGTGAACCGTCGCGGGTGGTGGTGTCAATAAAGTTGAGAACCTTCGCCATAATGTGCACCTCTTTATATGAATTTACTAGTTTCCAATAGCAGGGCTCTTTTCCTATTCCAGAAAAGACGGCAGCCTGTCTTCCCCTTCGTCGAGCGCCTTCAGCAGCGCCTGCGTATCTATGACCCGGCCGAAAAAGCGGCTGATGTTGCAGAGCGTTGCCTTGTGGGCGTCCTCGTCGAACGCGCCGCACCCGTCGCCGACAAACACGACCTTGTAGTCGCGCATAAACGCGGCGCGCGCCGTGCTTTCACAGCAGACGTTTGTAACGGTCCCGGTGATGAGGACCGTATCGACCGCGCCCATACCGCGGATATTTCTTAGGATCACGTCCAGATTTGTGTTGTAAAACGCGTCGTAGCGGTGCTTGAAGACGACCGGCTCGTCCGGCAGCGGTTCCAGCCCGTCTATAATCTCGGCGCCCCATGTCCCGTCGCGCAGGCCCCGGCGCAGCAGG
>CAYMLM010000119.1:0-8779 GCA_964391385.1 uncultured Papillibacter sp. | reverse complement strand
TTCGGCGGCAACCTCATGGCGACGATCCTGTGCCCGAACCACCGTCCGCAGATGTCCACCGTGCGCCCCGGCGTCATGGAAAAGCCCAAGGTAAAGCCCGGCGCGAAGGGCGAGCTCATCCAGCTGAGCGCCGCTTTCCAGGAAAAGGACATCCGGATGCAGGTGCTCGAGGTCGTCAAGGGACTGACCGAAATGGTATCCCTGACGGACGCGAAGGTCATCGTCTCGGGCGGGCGCGGCCTCGGCGACCCCGAGGGCTTCAAGCTCATCAAGCAGCTGGCCGACCGCCTCGGCGGCGTCGTCGGCTCCTCGCGCGCCGCCGTCGACGCGGGCTGGATCGAGCACTCCCATCAGGTCGGGCAGACCGGCACAACCGTCAAGCCGGACCTCTACATCGCCTGCGGCATCTCCGGCGCGATCCAGCACCTGGCCGGCATGCAGACGTCCAAGACGATCGTGGCGATCAATAAAAACGAGAACGCCCCCATTTTTGAGGTCGCCGATTACGGCATCGTGGGAGACCTGTACAAGGTCATTCCGGCAATTCTGGAAGAGCTGGACAAATAACACCAATACGAAGGATCAGCAAAAAGCGCTCAGGCGAAATCCGTCTGAGCGCTTAATGTTTTAATTTTAAAAGTTTTCCTCATACAGTCGGACGGCCGTCATGTCGGTATCGGCGGCGAGCCTCTCTGCGAGGCTTTGGGCGCCCAGAATCTCGGTATTCGTATGGCTGCCGATAAAAAGGTCCAACCCGGCAAACCGCGCGTATTGCTGGGAATACAGCACGTACTCCCCCGTCACGTACGCGTCGCAGCCGCCGTCGACGGCGCATTTCATGTCCTGCGTCATGTTGCCGCCGCCGGTGGCAACGCAGACCCGTCGGATGTCCCGGCCGTTATTTTTAAAGGACCGGACCGGCTCGCCGAGAATCTCCGACAGCTCGGCCTCAAACCATTCAAAGCCGACGGGCTGCCCGAGCTCGCCAATGATTCCGGCCATGAAAATGCCCTGGGGCAAGGCCTTGCGGCAACCTTGCAGCTTCAGGGCAGTGGCGAGCGACGCGTTCGTGCCGAAATCGGCGTCGTCCAGCGGCGCATGAAAGAAAGCGTGGGTTATGCCGTGTTTCTCAAGCAAAGCCCGGCACGCGTCCTTCATGCCGTAGATAAAACCCCATGCGTCGTGGTGCGTGAGTATCAGCTCGACGCCGTGTCCGGCCGCTTCGGCGACCGTCTCGGGCGTCAGGTTCGTCGCGCAGCCGATTATTCGCACGTCCCGGTCCAATTCGTTGAGAAAGCCCCACTCGCCGGGCGGCACGAGCTTTTCCGGCTCGAAAAACGAAAGCAGCTTGGTTTTTACGTCAGGGTAGATCATGTATAGCCGCCTCCCCCGTCGTATGTGCTGAATCAAAAACGTCAAAGCCGCAGGTTGGGCAATCGTTCCTGTGGACGCTCACGACGCCGCCGCACGACGGGCATTTCCATCGCGCCTCCTCCCGCTCCAGAAAAGCCGGCATCCCGTTGTCCTTTATGTACGCGAGGTTTTCGAGCATGCTCATGCGGTATTTTCCCCGATATCGTTTGTCCAGCTGCCGGAGTCTTTGGCACGTCTTTTCGCACTCATAGCAAAACCCCGACGCGCTGTTGCGGACAGTTTCGCAGTCGACGATCTTGCAGGTCACGCAGTATTTGGGCTTGCCGGCGTCGCTGCCGCGGCAGCCGGCGCATGGATTTTTCGAACGGATGAACGCATAGCACAGTCTGCAGTTCATGCCGCACGGGGCGATGAGGTCGGCGCGCATTTCGGACATAAAAATCACTCCTTATCTCAATGTGAGTAGTATTCGTCCTCGGTCCATTTCGTGGGGTTGTTGTCTATGTATTGCCAGTGCGCGAGGTAATCCTGCTCATTACGGATAATATGGTCGTGAAATTTCGACTGCCAAATGGACTGGCCGGTTTGTCTCGTTGTCAACGCTTTTATTGCCCTGATAACCACACTTATTGTAGGGCCCGATGCCCCCATCGGGCCGCTGCTGGTATCATGAATTAAGAGCAAAATATGTACATGATTCGGCATAATCACATATTTATCAACCGTTATGTTACTGTAGGAGTAATTTGTATTGCGAATAACCGCATCAACTATTTCACCATATTCAGATAACGCGACTTCCGGCCCGATGAGGGCATCGGGCCCTACAACGCGGGAAAGAATACAAGCTCCGTCTCTCGTGCATAACGTTATAAAATAAGCGCCGTTCTGACTGTAATCATAATCCTTCAGGCGCGGATGCCTGCGTCTCGGTAACTCCATCTCACAGCCCCATTTCAATACACCTTGACCGTCACGAACAGGCGGCCCTTGCGGCTTGAGCCGGAGACGCCGACGAACACGAAGCGACCGTATCCGCGTACGGAGACGATGTCGCCCTCGGACGGCCTGCGGCTCGCGTTTTCCGTCAGACGGGCGTTTACGAAGACCTTGCCGTCTTTGAAGAGCGCCTGCGCCTCGCTCCGGGACAGCCCGAAGACGGCCGCGGCGACGGCGTCAAGCCGTTCGGACACGACGTTGACGCTTTTTTCCTCCGGCTCCCTCGTCACGAGCGCCGGCCGGTCCGCCAGAACGGCGCACTTCACCGTCGTGCGGCGCACCTGCGACAGCTCTCCTGTAATAAAACCGGCGACGGATTCCATGCAGAACACGAAGGCCGTGTTATTGTCAAGCACAATGTCTCCCAAAACGCCCCGCCGCAGTCCGAGCGACACGAGCGCGCCGAGAAAGTCCCGGTGCGTGAGCGCGTCGGCGAATTTTTGCATCGCGGGCGCCACGCGCACGCAGGCGACCGGCCAGTCCTCCGTATAGCCGCAGAGCGCTTCCCCGCCGAAGCGGGCCAGCTTCCGTTCCGCGCCGTCAAAGCCGCCGTACAGCTCGAACGGCGCGCTTGACGCGCCGAGGGCGGTCCGGGACAGGACATCCTGTTCGGCCGTCGTCAAAAAGTCCGTGTACGTATAGCGCCGCTGCGAAAAGGCGCGGCGCGAAAGGTCAAGAAAGCGTTGATGTGCCTGCCGGTCCTGCTCCTGCATAAGGAAACCTCGCTGATCGTATTGGATTCAGAATGATCGGATGGTATAATGTATCATCCGAATCGAAGGAGGCTGATGTGTTGACGGTCAACTTGTTCGCGAAATTCCACGGACTCGGCAACGATTACATTGTTTTTGACGAGGAGAATATCCGCTTCAGACTGACGCCGGACGCCATACGCCGCATCTGCGACGTCCATTTCGGCGTCGGCTCGGACGGCATCCTGCTGAAGACCGCGTCGGACAAGGCGGATTTCGGCCTGAGAATCTTTAATCCCGACGGCTCGGAGGCCGAGAAAAGCGGCAACGGCCTGCGCATCTTCGCCAAGTATCTCTATGACTGCGGATTTGCCGGCGGACGGGAATTCACCGTCGAAACGGCCGGCGGCGTCGCGCGCGCCGCCATCCTGGAACTCAAGGGCGGCAAGGCCGGGCTCGTCGCCGTCGACATGGGACAGGCGATCTTCAGGGCGGCGGATATCCCGGTCCGCTCGGAGAGGGACGAGGTCTTCGGCGAACCGCTCGTCCTGCCGGACCGGACGTACGAGATCAGCTGCGTCTCGGTCGGCAATCCGCACTGCATCATCCTAAAGGACAAGCTTGAGCTCGAAGAGGTCATGAAATACGGCGCGGCCATCGAGAACCATCCGAAGTTCCCCAACCGCATCAACGTACAGTTCGTGAAGCCTGTCCACCGCCACGAGGCCCAGATGCTCATCTGGGAGCGCGGCGCGGGCTACACGCTGGCCTCCGGCAGCTCGTCGAGCGCGGCCGCGTGCGCGCTTGTGAAAATGGGCCTAGCTTCAAGCCCCGTGACCATTCAGATGCCCGGCGGGGAGCTCGTGATCGATGTGGACGAAGCGTATCACATCCGGATGACGGGCGAGGTCCGGCAGATCGCCGAGGGCGCGCTGAGCGATGAGCTCATCGAAGACCTCACGCTGCAGGCCTGACAAAGCGCAGGGCGTTTATTCGCCGCCCGTGACGTCGGCAAACGACGCGCCGACGAGTCCGGCGAGCGCATTTGGTTCAAGCTCGACCTGATACCCGACCTTGCCGGCGCTCACGATGACCTTTTCGTGCAGCAGCGCAAGTTCGTCGATGACGGTCGGGAACGGCTTCTTCATCCCAACCGGCGAGCACCCGCCGTGTATATAGCCGGTGAGCGGCAGGAGCTCCTTCTGCTTGAGCATCGCCACCGATTTGACGCCGGCGGCCTTCGCGGCCTTTTTGAGGTCCAGGCTTTCGGCCACGGGGATGACGAAGACGAGCTTGTCGCCCTTGTTCGATTCGGTGACGAGCGTCTTGAAAACGCGCGTTTCGTCCTGACCGATCAGACGGGCGACGGAGACGCCGTCCGTCACGGCCGCGTCGTATGCGTGCGGCGTATACGGTATCTTTTTTTGCTCGAGAATACGACAGACGTTCGTTTTTTCCATATCGGCTCCCGTTTTGTCAGGTATATCTTTCTTGATATTACCATCCGGGCCGGCTCCGGTCAATCATAAGCACACCTGCGTCCCAAAGAGCGCTTTGATTTGTCCGGCCGGTCTTTTACATTGTTCCAAAACGTGCTAAACTAAAACGGAAGATAAATCCACACGGAGGCTGGCGCACGGCGATGAAATACGAATACACCGTCATCCGCTCGAAGCGCCGGACGCTGGCGCTCGAGGTCACACCGGAGCTGACGGTCCGCGTGCGGGCGCCTCTGCGCGCGCCCGACCGGTCCGTCCGTCAGCTGGTTGAAAGCCATAGCGATTGGATCGAAAAGGCCCTTGAAAGGCAGAGGGAGCGCGGCGCGGTGCGGCCCCGCCTGAGTGAGGAGGAAATCGGGGCGCTCAAACGAAAGGCCGCCGAGCTTATCCCGCCGCGCGTGGCCCGTTACGCCGCCGTCATGGACCTGCACCCGACGGGCGTGAAGATCACGGGCGCTGAAAAGCGGTACGGCAGCTGCAGCGGCAAAAACAGCCTGTGCTTTTCATACCGCCTGATGCTCTGTCCCGACGCGGCAATCGATTATGTGGTCGTCCATGAGCTCGCGCACATCCGGCATAAAAACCACGGCCGGGAGTTTTACGCCCTGATCGCCTCGGTACTGCCGGACTTCAAGCAGCGCAGAAAGCTCCTGAAGGCGTGACGGCCGTGCCGGACAACTTAAACGGAAGCAGTGAGCAACCTGAAAAACGACGCCAAAAAAAATCCCGCAGGAAAAAAATTCATTGTGGAAGAGCCATCGGGCCTGCTGGCCTTCCTGCTTGCAGGACTGTCCGGAAAATCCAGAAACAACGTCAAGTCCATTCTGTCGGGCGGGGCGGTCTCCGTCGACGGCAAAACCGTAACGCGGCACGATCATCCGCTCCGGCCCGGGCAATGCGTTTGCATCTCCCCCCCGGAACAACAGCCGGGCAAACTGACAGGACGCCTCAAGCTCATCTACGAGGACGACGAGCTTCTCGCCGTCAATAAGGCGGCCGGCCTTCTGACGGTCGCAACCGGCAGCGGAAACGAACAAACCGCCTACCGGGAAGCGACGGAGTATGTCCGGCGGACACGCGCGGATAACCGCGTCTTTGTCGTCCACCGCCTCGACAGGGACACGTCGGGCGTTGTGCTGTTCGCGAAAAACGAGCGGATTAAGCTTGCTTTGCAGGACAACTGGAACGAGCTCGTGAAAACGCGCGGATATACAGCCGTCGCCGAGGGAACGCTCAGCGAGAAAAACGGCACGATCGTATCCTGGCTCAAAGAGACAAAAACGCATCGCATGTATTCAAGCCCGACGGAGGGCGACGGTCAGAAAGCCGTGACAGCGTACCGGGTCATTCGGGAATCGCGGGCGTACTCGCTGCTTCAGATAACGCTTGAAACAGGCCGGAAAAACCAGATCCGCGCGCATATGAAGGAGCTGGGCCACCCGGTCGCCGGCGACAAAAAGTACGGCGCCGCGACAAATCCGTTGGGCCGGCTGGCGCTGCATGCCGGGACGCTTGAACTCGTTCATCCCTTTTCGGGCAGGCCGATGGCTTTTCAGTGCGATACGCCGGGGGATTTCAGGGCGCTTTTTACGGACAAATGAACCATTATCCGGCTGTCTGTCAGCCGTCCGAACCAAAAAAACCTTGCGCGGAGCTGAGTGCTGCTATGATTTTAGCCAGGAACAACATCATCGTGCCCATAAAAAACGCCGCCGGGACGGAGTACGCCATCCTCAATCCCGTGTCCGGCAGCTTCGATATGATGGACGCGTCCGACAGCGCCTTGCTGCGCGACATCGAAAACGGGAAAGACGTCGACCCGACGTTTTCGAGTTACCTGCTGGAGCGGGGATATGCCTACCGCTGCGCCGAGGACGAGATAAAAGCCCTCGACGCCGCGTATTCCGCGTTTAAAAAAGAGATCGAAAACACGCAGGTCCGGCTTGTGCTGATCCCCGCTTGCAGCCGCAATCCGGCGTATCCGTACTGCGACCGTCACGGCATCGAAGCCGAGCACAACGTCATCGCAAAAGAGGCCGTCGACGCCTTTTTTATTTATGCGAAGAATACCTTCTCCGACAGGCCCAAAAAACCCTTTATTACGCTCTTCGGCTGTGAGCCGCTTTTGAATTCCCCGAAGCGGCGGGCGATCCTCGACACGATCGTCGGCCGCTGCGCCGAGGAAGGATACGAGCTGGCCGCCGTCACGAACGGCAGCGACTTCGCCGCGTTTGCCGATATCCTCAAGCAGGCGAAAATCAAGCAGATCCAGTTTGCGCTCGACGCCAGCCCCGAGACGGCCAACAACAAGGGCTCGTTCGACGCGGTTGCGGCCGGCATCGGCGAGGCGGTGAAAAACCGCATTCCCGTCAGCCTGCGCGCCGTTGCCGATCCCGGGGACCTCCGGGAACTTGTCAGGCTGGCGGAGTATCTCGATTCAAAGGGCTGGCTGGACCTGCCTCCGGAGCTCTTTGAAACGCAGCTCGGCCGCAGCTGCGGGCTGATCGACTGCCGCTTCAGTCCCGGACACCTGACGACTCAGGCCGGGCTGTGGGCGGAATACTCCGCCCTGAGCAAAGAGCATCCCATCCTGCAAAAGTTCCACCGGCCCGATTTCCAGGGCATCCGGCACATGGTCGACACGGGCGAGCTGTCTATGGCGAGCTTCGACACGTGTCCGGCCGCCAAGACGGAGTGGGTCTTCGACTTAAACGGCGGGATCTACGGCTGCATGGCCGGCTGCGGGCGGCGCGAGTATCTGCTCGGCACGTTTTATCCCGAGGTCACGCCGGACCTGCCTGCCGTTCAAAAATGGCGGAAGCGGAGCGTCCGCACCATCGAGCAGTGTAAAAGCTGCGCGTACGACGTCATCTGCGGCGGTGGCTGCGGCATCGCCGCCGCCGATAAAAACGGCGGGGATCCCCTCGCGCCGGACTGCCGCCCCATCCGGGAGCTGCTCGAGACGGGCGTCAACCACTACATCGACGACATCCGACGCATGACGGATGAGCTGGATGCGGCAGGCGCAGGTCAAGCAGAGAACCGTGCGGTCGACAGCTGCTGCGCGCCGGAGCCAAGGGCGGAAACCAGCTCCTGCTGCGCGCCTGGGCAAAAGACGCGGGGCTGCGTCGTCTGCGGGGGCGAGCTGGTCTATGCGGAAACGCCGCGGACGCACACCTGCCTCGTCTGCAAGGGCGAATTCCAGACGCATGTCGCCTGCCCGAACGGGCACTTTATCTGCGACGTCTGTCATGGCGCGGATATCCTCGGGCAAGTTAAAAGACTGCTGATGCCGAGCGCGAACGCCGACCCCGTCGCGCTGCTGCTGGAGGTCTTTCGGCTTCCGGGCCTCAAGATGCACGGGCCGGAATACCACAGCATCGTCCCGGCCGTGCTCGTCGCGGCGTACCAGAACGCCGCCGGCGTTCGGGACGAGGCCATGCTCGACGAGGCCATCCGGCGCGGCCGGGACATCAAGGGCGGCAGCTGCGGATATCACGGCATCTGCGGCGCGGCCGCCGGCACCGGGATCGCCGCGTCGGTCCTCGAAAAGGCCACGCCCCTGTCGGACGGAGAGCGCGGCGGCGTGATGGTGGTCACGGGCCGGACGCTCATCGATCTCAGCCGCCACGGCGGCCCGCGCTGCTGCAAACGCGACAGCGTGAGTTCGGTCGAGTCGTTTGTCCGGTATACAGACTATTTCGGCGGCGTCGAAACGGCCGAATACGTCTGCAGCCAATTCCCCGGCAACAGGGAGTGTATCGGCGTCAAGTGCCCGTACTTCCCTGCCGGCCGCTGAAGGGCGTCAGCCGAATCTATCTGGAACCGTAATGTTTAGCCTTATATTGCAATAGCATCCCGCCGTTACCGGCGGGATGCTCAGACTGTAGACAAAGGCACAGATAAACAAGTCTTGCGCAGGGGGTCTGTGAGGGGGGCTGCAAGCGAAGCCCCCTTCACGTTAAATTCCCGCCCGCAGGCGCAATATTTGAAGGAAGGCCGTGTCCTTCCTTCAAATATTTTCAGGGTGTCGAATTTGTCGACACCCTGAGCATCCCGCCGTTACCGGCGGGATGCTTATACCATATGTGCTATGCCTGTCAGTCCGTTGCGCTGCCGTTGCCCGACACCGGTATCACGTCGCCCAGGAAGGTCGGCAGGGGCTTGAAGAGACAGTAGAATACGTCTTTGGCCCGCGCGAGGATTTCGCGCAGC
>CAYMLM010000118.1:0-8829 GCA_964391385.1 uncultured Papillibacter sp. | reverse complement strand
AGCGAGACGTCCTTGCTGAGCGCTGCATATTCGGCCTCGCTGAGTACGCGGCCGGAATACAGGCTGTAATCGGCTACGAGCGCGACGGTCACGGTCAGCTTTTCGCCGCCGTCGAACTCGACGGTAACGGCGTCCGGGTTTTTCGGGTTGCGGGAAAGTTTCGTGATCTCGGCACTCAACCGTCGAAGTCCTCCGCCGACACGTCGACGGCCCGGCCGGCCGCTATGGCGGCGGCGCGCGCCTGCGGCGTCATGAGCTTGGCCGCGTCGCGCCGTATCCTCTGCTCCAGGTCGTCCGCGATGTCGGGGTTTGCTTTCAGATGTTCCTTGACGCTGTCGCGGCCCTGCAGCCGCGTTTCCCCGACGGTGAACCACGCCCCGCTCTTTTCAATGAAACCGAGCCGCACACCGAGGTCCATGAGCTCGCCTTCCCGCGAGATGCCCTGTCCGTACATGATGTCGAACTCCGCCTCTTTAAACGGCGGCGCGACCTTGTTTTTGACGATTTTCGCCCGCGTTCTGTTCCCGATGACCTCGGTGCCGTTCTTGAGCGACTCGATGCGGCGCACGTCGATGCGCACGCTGGCGAAATATTTGAGCGCCCGCCCGCCCGGCGTCGTCTCGGGATTGCCGTACATCACGCCGATCTTTTCGCGCAGCTGGTTGATGAACACGACGATGCAGTTCGTCTTCGATATGGAGCCCGCGAGCTTCCGGAGCGCCTGCGACATGAGCCGCGCGACGACGCCCACGCTCGAGTCTCCCATCTCGCCCTCGATTTCGCTTCGCGGCACGAGCGCGGCCACGGAATCCACGACGACAACGTCGATCGCGCCGGAGCGTACGAGCGTCTCCGTGATGGCCAGCGCGTCCTCGCCCGTGTCCGGCTGCGAGATGAGAAGGCTTTCGAGGTCCACGCCGACGGCGCGGGCGTACGCCGGCTCGAGGGCGTGCTCGGCATCGACAAAGGCGACCTCCCCGCCGTTTTTCTGCGCGGAGGCGATGATGTGCAGCGCCAGCGTCGTCTTGCCCGACGATTCGGGACCGTAGATCTCGACGATGCGGCCCTTGGGTATCCCGCCGATCCCGAGCGCCAGATCCAGCGACAGGGAGCCGGACGGGATCGCCTCGACATTTATGGCGAGGTTATCTCCGAAGCGCATGATCGCGCCCTTTCCATAGTTTTTCTCTATCTGCGAGATCGCCGTTTCCAGCGCTTTCTTTTTATCTCCGGCAGGCCCGGGGGTTTCGCTCTTTTTCTTCTCTGCCATGATTTTTCCTCCCTATTGCTAAGCCAACGGTTTGCAGGCTCCCCCGCTTTCACAGGGGCGGATAATTACCGTTTGCTTGCGATGACAACCCTTTCGATGTCCAGCGTGTCCTTGACGGTTCTGATGTCGGTATAACCGCTGTCCGCGAATATCCCGCGCACGGCCCCGGCCTGTCCCGCCCCGCATTCGAAGGCAACGCGGCCGTTATCCTTCAGGACCGTTTTCCATTTCGACGCAACGCTCCGGAAGAAGTCGAGCCCGTCGGCTCCGCCGTCGAGCGCTTCGCGCGGCTCGAAGTCGCGGACGGAGGCGTCGAGCGTTTCAATCTCGCCCGTCGGTATGTACGGGGGATTTGAGACGATGAAGTCGAAAACGCCGAGGAGCATCGGCGGTTCCCGCAGCGCGTCGAGCTCGATTGTGGTGACGCTGCGCGTGAGCTTGTTGCGGATGGTGTTGGCCCGGCAGAGCCGGAGCGCCTCCGGCGAGGTGTCCGCCAGGATCACCCGCGTAAACGGGATGTTGGCGGCGACGGCGAGTCCGATGCAGCCGGTGCCGGCGCACAGGTCCAGAATGCGCTTGCCGCGCAGGTCGTTTTTGAGCTCCGATATGACGGCGTCGGCCAGGACCTCCGTGTCGACGCGGGGAATCAGAACGTCCCGGCTGACCGTCAGCGGCATTCCGTAAAACTCCCACTCGCCCAGGATGTAAGCGATCGGTTCGCCCCCGACACGGCGGTCCAGGAGGTCCTTGACCGCGTTTTCAAACGCGTCGTCGGCCATATACAGGTTCCGGTCGCGCATGAACTGCTCAACCGATTTCCCGGAGGCCGTTGTGACAATCAGGCGCGCCTCCGCGTCGGACGTCTCGATCCCCGCCATGCGCAGCCGCTTTCGCGCCGCCAGGTACACTTCGTTGTATGTCTTCATGGCGTCACCTCCATGAAACAAGCCGCGGTATCGTTACGCCGGAAAACGGTTCCGCCCGCCTCACCACGCGTCCTCTCCGGTCTTTTCCGGAATGACCCGCCTGAGCGCTTCCAGCGCGACCTCCAGCATGCCCTCGTCGGGCTCCCGCGTCGTCAGCCGCTGCAGCGCCTTCCCGGGCGCGGAGATGATCCGGGTGAACAGGTTGTCATGCCGGCCGGCCAGCTTCAGGAGCTCATAGCTGATCCCGACAACGAGCGGCAGAAGCGCAAGGCGCAGGCCCATTCGAATCCAAACGTTCGACCAGGTCGTCAGTGAAAAGACGAGGATGCTCACGAGCATGACGATGATGAGAAAGCTCGTCCCGCATCTCGGGTGAAAGCGGGACTGGGCGCGCGCGTTTTCAGCCGTCAGCTTCAGGTTTTTTTCATACGTGAAAATCGCCTTGTGCTCCGCGCCGTGATAGGCCCAGACGCGCTTGATGTCCTTCGCTTTCGTCGCCAGCCACATATAGACGAGGAAAATGGAAATCCTCAGCACGCCCTCGATGAGGTTGCGCAGGACGGCGCTTTGTACGAAACCGTCCAGAAGGCCGGCCAGCAGCGTCGGCAGCAGGATGAAAAGCCCGATGGACAGGCCGACGCCGAGTACGACGGCAATTGTTATGATGAGCTTTTCCGCTTTTTCACCGCCGATGCGCTTCTCAATCCAGGCGTCGAGCTTCGAAGGCTTGGCGTCCGCGTCCTCGGGCATGTATTCCGCCGAAAACATCAGCGCCCGCACCCCCTGGACCATCGCCGCGATGAAATTGACGGCGCCCCGGACAAGCGGCCAGCCGACGATCGGGTATTTGTCCTTTAAAAGCCGGATATCCTCGACTTTCGTAACGAAGCCCTCGGGTGTGCTCAGGACGATCGCCTGTTTTCTCGGCCCGCGCATCAGGATGCCCTCGATGAGCGCCTGTCCGCCGATCGACGTGCGGAATCCGGGACTTTCCTTGTTTTCTGACATATTTATGACTCATAACTCCTTGGTATGTAAATCATTCGTCTCAGCCGGAGCTGCTGACCGGCAGCCGGATCGTCACGAGCAGCCCGCCGCCGTCGGCGTTGGCGAGAACCAGCTCGCCGCCGTGAAAGCGCACGATCTCGTCACAGACGGCAAGGCCGATGCCGCTGCCGCGCTCCTTGGCGTTGGAGCCCTTGTAAAACTTCATTTTGACGTTTGAAAGCTCGTCCTCCGGGATGCCGGGGCCGAAATCGCGGATTTTGACGGCAACTCTCTTCCCGTCAAAATCGACGCCGACCTCGATGCGCTTGCCCTCCCGGGCGTACTTGGCGGCGTTGTCGAACAGGTTTAAAAAGACCTGCTTGAGCCGGTTCGGATCCCCGGGTATGAGCGGGATTTCGTCCTCGTAGGGCGCGTAGACGAGCTCCAGCTCGTCCTGATGCAAAAGCTCCCTGTAGGTGAAGATGGAGTCCTCGAGTTCCGCGGCGATATCGATCGGTTCAATGTTGAGCGTAAACCGCCCGTCCTCCATGCGCGTAAATTCCAGCAGACTCTCGACCATCTTGGTGAGCCGGCGCGCCTCCTTGAGTATGATCGCGACGCCCCGGCGCGTCTCGTCGTCGATATCGTCGGCGTACACAAGCGTCTCCCCCCATCCGGTGATGGCGGTGAGAGGCGTGCGGAGCTCGTGCGATATGGAGGAGATAAATTCCGTCTGGATCTTCTCGGTCTGGGCGATCTTGAGCGACATCTCGTTGATGGAAGCCACCATCTCCCCGATTTCGTCGGCGTATTTTTTTTCGATCTGTATCCCGTAGCTGCCCTGTGCGATGCGTTTGGACATCTTCGTGATCTCGCTGACCGGCTCAATGACAGAGCGGATGAGCAAGAGGTTGAGGGCAATGACGAGGAGCATGATCAAAGCGCCGAGCGCGCAGGCGGCCAGGATACTCACGGCAATCTGCCTGTCGACGGTCTTCATGCTCGACACATACCGCATAACGCCGATGATCTGGCCGTTTGAATACACGATGGGCGCGGAAACCGACAGAATCCGCTCGCCCGTCGACGGGCTTTTGCCGACCCAGGAGGAGATGTGTCCCGAGGAAATGGCCTGGGTTATGTCCGGCGTGTTCGGGGAGAAGCCGGCCGGAATCCCGTAAGTGGATATCGTGACTCTTCCGTCGACTTCGATGAACTGGAGCTCCAGCTTGTCGCCGTCCTGGAACGATTCGGTGTATTTATACGCGTTGTCATAAAACGCCGAATAGCTTGTGGCGACGTAGTTGGAGAAAAAATCCGTGGCTGTCTTGGCCTTTGTCTCGAGGCCCGTGCGGATCGTGTTGTAATAGTTTGAGCGGATAATGACGGAGAACAGCAAAATGACGATGAGGAGCACGACGAGAACAAGCAGGACGCTGCCCCGAAACCATCTCCATCTCAGTCCGCTCGCCTGAATCCGCGATCTTATGCGCATAGAGCCTTACCTGCCTCCAGCCGGGATAATCGTCAAAACCCCCACTTGTAGCCGTAACCCCACACGGTCGTGATGAAGATGGGGTTTGTCGGGTCGTCCTCTATCTTGAGCCTGAGTCTTCTGATATTGACGTCGGCGATCTTGAGCTCGCCGAAATAGTCCCTGCCCCAGACCGTGTTAAGTATGTCCTCGCGCGAGAGCGCCTTGCCGGGGTTGTCCATGAACATTTTCATGATCGCGTATTCAACCTGCGTGAGCTTGATGCGCTCCCCGTTCTTTTCAAGCGTTCTGTTGCGCGTATTGAGCCGGAAGGGCCCCTGCACGATCTCGCCCGTGTCCGCATGCTCCATGCCCCCCGTCCGCCGGTACAGGGCGTCGATGCGGGCCGTGAGCTCCGCCGGGGAAAACGGCTTCGTCACATAATCGTCGGCGCCGGTCATCAGCCCCGTGACCTTGTCCATCTCCTGCGTGCGCGCGGTGAGCATGATGATGCCGATGTGCGGGTCGGCCGCGCGGATCTTGCGGCACACCTCGAACCCGTCGATGTCCGGCAGCATGATGTCGAGGATCGCCACCTTGATGTCCGGGTTGGCCCGGAGCTGTTCGAACGCCTCCGCGCCCGTCCCGGCCTCGACCGGCTCGTAACCGGCGCGCTTCAAATTGATGACCACAAAACTGCGGATGCTGGTCTCGTCCTCAAGTACCAGAACCTTCTTCATCGCGATTCCTCCTTTGCCGGAATAAAGCTCGGCAGCCGTTTTCGCCGCGGGACGAGCGCTGCGTGACGGCGCCTGCAGGCTCCTTAGTAAACGCCGGTGTTCCATTCCGGATTGATCAGCTCAAATCCCTCCGCGACAACGGACGTCGTGACGCCCCTGGCTGAGCCGGCGACGAGGACCTCGGCGGCGTAGATCACGTCACCGTGCCACAGCAGCATGTCCCGGCCCGCCAGCCCGGCCCGGTCTTCCTTGTTGTCGCCGGAGAGCGCGTAAATCCTCAGAAAATCGGCGCCCGGCTCCCCGCTGTCGGTGAGCCACGTGAACACGATTGTCCGTTCCCCGGCAACCGTGTCCTCGCGCCCGACGGTGATCTCGTTTTTCCACGCGTCGGGCAAAATCAGGTACCAGCCGTCCTGATAATTGTGGTAGGTCGTATAGACCGCCTTTTTATGCCCGCCGCGGTTATAGGAATACCAGTCGATGACGTAGTAGGCTTTGTCCGCCGGCGACACCAGAAGCCTCGGCGACGGAATCTCCATGACGCCGTCCTTGTTGATGTCGGTGCTGTACAATTTGTCGTAGGCCCGGACGGTCTCCTCGCTGCTGTCGGTGGGCGCGTCGGCGAAGACATTGGAGATGCCGCCGTCCTGCCAGCAGAGAATATCCGTTATGATGCCGCCGCCCTGATACTCTCCTTCCACGAACAGGGCCGAGGTCCCGTCGTAGAGCGAGCCCTTCAATATCCCGCTGACCGACAGTATACCGGCCGACAGCACCGCCCTGCTGGATACGATCTCCCCGTCCGACCGGAGCATAAACATGTCCGCTTCTCCGGGGACCTCGGGCGACGGCAGCCGAAGCACGATGACGTCGGGGCGCCCGTCGTCGTCCAGGTCGCTTGTGACGATTTTGGAGTAGTCGGACTCGGCCAGCAGGACCGGCTCGTTGTCCCGGATGGAATAGACGGTCATGTGGGACAGCGTGGCGGTCATCTGCCAGCCGACGACGAGCTCGCTGACCCCGTCGGCGTCCATATCGGCGTACCGGATGCTTTCGATCGCCGCGCCGTTGCCTTCGATTTTTGCCGTCGTCTCATATGTGCCGTCCGACTGTTTCATAATGTATATCTTGAGCGGCTTGTCCCCCGTCATCCTGAAAAAGGCGATGGCCTCGCTCAGGCTGTCGCCGTCGACATCCTTGAGCTGTACCGATTGCTTGTTCGGCCCCGCCACAGGGGGTGAATACTCCGCGCCGGACTCCAGGACGGCGTCGATCTGCTTTTGAAGCTGGAGGTAATCCCGGGAAGGCTGCGGCAGCCTGTACAGGTCGTCGGCCTTTGTGCCGTAACAGCCCGAGGCCGTCATCAGCAAAAAAAGGCCTAATATACCGGTGAGAATCCTGCCGCCTGTGCGCACCGAACCCGCCTCCCCGCCGTTTGCCGGCTCTGATCGTTCTCAATAAAAATTGTAAACATATCTTATTTATTTTATCATATTTATCCGCGGATTGGTAGTATTATATTTGCAATTGTATTATAATGGCTGTGCGGATTGACAGCGCCCGGCAGCTTGACGGGCGCATACGGGCAACGCGTAAGCGTCGATCCGGCGAGGGAGAAACCATGAAGCTGTGCTGCGCAGGCCGCGGCGGCCTGACGGGGACGCAGGCCGCCTACACCCTTCTTGATCATATGGTGACGACGGCGTACGGGATACGGATGCCGGCGATTAAGAAGCACAGGACCGGGAAGCCGTATTTTCCGGACAGACCCGATATCTGTTTTTCGCTCAGCCATACGGCTTCGCACGTTCTGTGCGCCGTGAGCGCCCGGCCGGTCGGCGTCGACATCGAAACGATCCGTTCGGTACGGCCGGGCGTCGCGGAGCGCGTGTGCTCGCCGGACGAACTGGGCGCGTTTGACTTTTTTGAGCTGTGGGTCTTAAAAGAGAGCTTTCTGAAGCTGTCGGGAAAAACGGAGGTATCGTTCAATAAGCTCTGCTTCGCGCGCGACGGCGGCACGATCGTCACGCCGGACAGTTCTGTCGCAGCCCGTCTGTTCGGCGATGTTCCGGGCTGCCGCGCCGCGGTCTGTTCGCTCGGCGTCGACATCCCCGAGACGATCGAGTGCGTCGAGCTTGCCGAAATTTCCGGGAAGGCTTGAAATCGCACAGATATGTTATATAATTGTTGAAAAGAACCAAAATTTTTTACATACAGGAGGAAAACTATGAAAATTACGGCCGCTGTGACGCATACAATCGGTCAGCTATCCATCGAGGAGGTCGAGCTGGACAAACCGAAAGCCTCTGAAGCCCTCATCAAAATCGTGGCCGCCGGCGTATGCCATACGGACACCGCCGGCATGCAGCAAATCATCCCGGTCGCCCTGCCGGCTGTCTTTGGTCACGAGGGCGTGGGCATTGTCGAAGAGGTCGGCATCGGCGTCGAGACGCTGAAAAAGGGAGACCGCGTCATTCTGACGTTTCCCTCCTGCGGCACATGCTCCTATTGTGTCGAGGGGCACCCCTATGCGTGCGATATCATGAACGATCTGTTCTTTAACGGCACCTACAAGGACGGCACGCACCGCGTCCATCAAAACGGCAAGCCTGTTTCCGCCTTTTTCGGGCAGGGTTCGTTTGCCACGCACTGCATCGTCGACGCCAGGAACGCCGTCAAGGTCGACGTCGGATCCGACGAGGAGCTTTCAAAGCTGTGCTCGCTCGGCTGCGGCGTCCAGACGGGCGCCGGTTCCGTCCTGAACTGCGCCGATCCCGAGCCCGGCTCCTCGATCGCCGTATTCGGGTGCGGCGGCGTCGGCATGGCCGCCCTGATGGCGGCAAAAATCGCCGGCTGCTCAAAGATCATCGCCGTGGACGTCGTCCCGTCGAGACTCCAGACGGCCCTGGAGGTCGGCGCGACGCACGTGGTCAACGGCAAGGAGTGCGACGCCGTCGAGGAGATCAAAAAGCTCACGGGCGGCGGCGCGGATTACAGCGTGGAGTGTACGGGCGTCCCCGTCCTCATCCTGCAGGCGCTCGGGTGTCTGCGCCGCGAGGGCAAATGCGTACTCGCGAGCGTCACGGGCGAAGCCGTCGTCGGCATCGCGCTCGAGCCGCTGCTTATGAACAAGAGCGTCACCCTCTCCGGTCTCACCGAAGGCGGCTCCAATCCGCAGGTGTTCATCCCGAAGCTCGTAAACTTCTACAACGAAGGCCGGCTCCCCGTCGACAAGCTGGTCAAGTTCTATGACTTTAAGGATATCGAGAAGGCGTTTGAGGATTCCCACTCCGGCGTCACCATCAAGCCGATCCTGAAGCTGTAACCCAGTTTTATGTGCCCGAATGCTCAAAGGAGGAACATTATCCTCCTTTGAGTTTTTTTTCGTTTTTCAAAGGTCCGACCAGCACAACGCAATATCAGGCCCCGCTT
>CAYMLM010000117.1:0-8917 GCA_964391385.1 uncultured Papillibacter sp. | reverse complement strand
CGGATTGAATCTTATTTCCGTCGTGCGCGACGGAAACTCTGCGAGGCTTTGACCCGAATTCGCACTTTGTCTACACTTTGTGGGGGACGGTAAAAACCGTCCCCCGTTGCCGCTGAGAATGACGCGCTGATCACTCCGGCTTAATAGAAGTAGATATTTATCAGGTAACAGTCCACGCCATAGTCGACGTACCCGCCGAAAACAACCGAGCAGTCATAATAGCTGTTATAGTATTCATATACCGCATATCCGTCCGTAGAATACCACGAATCGTAAAAGTAAAAGTCGGCATATCTCTCCAAAGCGTCGGCATAGATCGAAGCGATATCATCAAGCGTATACGGGATATCGCTCAACAAATATAAGTAGCCCGCTTCATATGTGTCAAGCCAATAGTCGTACTCCCATACGCCGAAGTAGACGCCGAAATCGATGACCGGATAATACCCGTCGTACATTGCCGGCTCGGACCACAGCGAGAGATACTGCCTGTAATCGGGGTTTGCCATGCGCGTGACAATCGTCGCCACCTCGGCGCGCGTTATGTAGGAATACGGTTTGAAGGTCCCCGCGCTGTCGCTCCCGGTCAGCACGCCGGCGCGGTAGAGCAGGTATACGTCTTCGTAAAACGGGTGTGACGCGTAAACGTCCGGTATATCGCCGTCATAAATGGTGTTGATCGCTTCCAGCTCGTAATACGGGAGCGCCCAGGCGAGAATCTGCGCAAACTCCGCGCGCGTGGCATATGCGTTATAATTGGGATATTCTGCAGTGATGATCCCGTAATACAGCGCATAGTCCACATATCCCCGATACCAGGGAGACGTCGTGCTCACAAACGCCTGACCGTCGGTGTAGATGCTGTCCAGGCAGACAGCGAGCTTGATGGCCTCGGCAATCGTGAGATTGTCGTTCGGGTTGAACGTTGTGGCCGTCTTGCCGTTGATAAGTCCGTATTCATAGGCAACCTCGACATAAGGGGCGTACCACTGCGAGTAAGGGACATCCGAAAACCTGCCATCGTAGTATGTATTAACTGCTCTGAAATTCGACATCGAGGACGAAACGGCCTGGGCTGAAATCGGAAGAACCGCGAGGATAAGCAGTATGGTCAGCGCGATTGAAATGACGCGTTTTTTCATGAAGAATCCCCCTTAATATAATAAATATCCCCATATGATTCTATATCATATATTGTAAAAGTCAAACAAAAACGCAGGGCTGCCGCCCTGCGTTTTCACTCTGTCGACAAAGCCGCTCCCGCGGTTTCCTCGATAAAATACAGTTCTCGGCCCGCGGGCCTGCGTTTTGTGAGTCGGCCATGTTTTACAGGCCGAGCAGCAGGCCGGCCTGGTATACAAGCAAAGACGCCAGATAAGCCACGAATATCTGCCATCCCACGGAAAACGCCGTCCATTTGAGGCTGTTCATCTCCTTGCGGATCGTCGCGACGGCCGCCACGCACGGGACATACAGGAGGATGAACACCAGATACGCGAAAGCCGACTGCGGCGTAAAACCCGTCATGGCCGACGCCACGGCGAGGCTGCCCGCCGTCAGGGAGAAGCCGTAGAACATGGAAAGCGACGCCACGACCGCCTCCTTGGCAATCAGGCCCGTCAAAAGCGCGACAGCCGCCTGCCAGGTTCCGAAGCCCAGGGGCGTGAAAATCGGCGCGATGAAGCCGCCGATCCCCGCGAGCATCCCGTCGGCGCTGTTTGCGACCATCTGGAAACGGCCGTTGAAATTCTGAAGGAACCACAGGACGATGCTCATGAGGAAAATGAGCGTGCCGGCCTTGACGAGAAAGCCTTTCAGCCGGTCCCAGACGTGCAGGAGCGTGTTGCCCAGGGACGGCATCCGGTAGGGCGGCAGCTCCATGACGAACGGCGCGGGCTTGCCGGTCAGAATGGTGCCCTTGAACAGGATGCCGGATACGACGGCCAGAAACATGCCGATGATATAAAGCGCGAAGACGGCCAGCCCCGCCCGCGCGCCGAAAAAGGCCGAGGCGATCAGACCGTAGACGGGCAGCTTCGCCGAGCAGCTCATGAACGGGACCAGGAGGATCGTCATGCGCCGGTCCTTCTCGTTTTCCATCGTCCGCGCGCCCATGATGGCCGGCACCGAGCACCCGAAGCCCATGATCATGGGGATAAACGCCTTGCCCGACAGCCCGAAATGCCTCAGCAGCCGGTCCATGATGAACGCCGCGCGCGCCATATAGCCGGAATCCTCCAGAAGCGACAGGAAAAAAAACAGCAGGGCGATCTGGGGCAGGAACGTCAGCACGCCGCCGACGCCGGCGACGATGCCGTCCGTTATGAGGCCGGTGAGCCAGGCCGCGGCGTTAATCCCGGTCAGCACGGTCTCCAGCCAGCCGGAGAACGCGTCGATGATGTACGCCACGCCGTCGGACAAAAACGAGCCGACGGGGCCGAAGGTGAGCACGAACATAACGAGCATCATGAGGAGGAAAAGCGGGACGGCAAAGATCCTGTGCGTGGCGACCCTGTCGATGCGGTCCGTCAGCGTTACGCCGTCGTGGCCGGCCCCTTTTCTGACGGAGGCCCTCACGACGCCCTCGATATAGCGGTAACGGCTGTCGGCGATCAACGTCTCCCTGTCGCCGTACGCGCTTGCCGCACCGTACTCCTTTGCGATGCGCCGGACCTCCCCGGCCGTCTTTGCGTCCAGCTGCAGCGCGTCCTCGACAAGGGCGTCGCCCTCGAGGAGCTTGATCGACGCCCAATGCGCGGGAAGCTTCGCCGCGTAGGCCCTGTCGTGGATGAGCTGCCCGATGCGGTGATGGATCTCGTGCGTGTAATCGTCGTACAGGTCGTCCGGCTCGATCGTAAAGCCGATGTGTATCTGCCGGTGCGCTGTGTGCAGGAGCGTATCCAGGTTTTCGCCCGTTTTCGCCGTGATCGGGACGACGGGGATGCCGATCGCCTTCGACAGGCGCGCGGCGTCGATCTCGTCGCCCTTGGCGCGCGCCTCGTCCATGAAATTGAGCGCCATGACCATCGGCCGCTCCAGCTCCAGAAGCTGGACGGTCAGATACATATTCCGTTCGATGTTCGTCGCGTCGACGATATTGATGATGGCGTCCGGCGGCTCGGCGCCCGCCGAGCCGATGATATAGTCGCGCGCCACGATCTCCTCCATGGAATACGGAGACAGCGAATAGATGCCGGGCAGGTCGACGATATTGATCTCGCGCCCCTGCAGCCTGGCGATGCCCTCTTTTTTCTCGACGGTCACGCCGGGCCAGTTGCCCACGTATTGACTGGAGCCCGTCAGGGCGTTGAAGAGCGTGGTCTTGCCGCTGTTGGGGTTGCCCACGAGCGCGATGTTCATCTTGCGCCTGTCGTGGCTGCGGCTGTCGTACGGGACGGCGTGGCTGTCCTTTTCGTGCTCGTGCGCCTGGCGCATGCGCCGGAGCGTCTCGGGGTCAAGCCGCCTGCCGTTGTATTTGGTCGTCTCGGACGGCGCTCTCGCCGCCCTTTCCGGCGGCAGGTCGCCGATGCGGATATGCAGCGCGTCGCTCTTACGGAGCGACAGCTCGTAGCCGCGCACCCGGACCTCGATCGGATCGCCGAAGGGCGCGATTTTTTTGACCGTGATCCGCGTGCCGGGCGTGAGCCCCATATCCACAAGCCGCCGTTTGACGGCGCCCGAATGACTTCCGACCGACAGGATGATTCCGTCCTGGCCGGGTGATAAATCGTGAAGCGTCCTGTCGGCAGTTTCCGCCATATGCTTTCTCCCTTTATGCTTTGACTTAGATGCGTCGAACCTATGCCGGCAGCCTGCCCCCGGCGCGGCGTTTCCGCCCCGTTACCTCATATAATATATTGCCATGACGATGCCGTATAAAACGGGCTGATGCAAAATGTAGATGAACAGCGCCTTTTTTCCCACGGCGGGGAAAAAACGCACGCGTTTTTCGTAAAACCAGTCCGGCAGCCTATGCTCCTTGACGTAAAAGCCCGCCCACGTCCCGAGCAGGAACACGAACAGCCACGGAAAGATCGGGAAGTAATCGGCGCTGAAAAAGCCCGGCTGCAGCCAGCCGAACATATACAGATACGGCACGTCGATGACAATGAGGCGCGTGGCCAGCGCGCTGCCGACCAGCAGCGCGAGATAAATAACCGGCGCGGCGGCTCTCGGGATCCCGTCCCAGACCTTGCGGGTCAGGCCGTAGAAGACCATGCAGAAGCCGAGAAGGTGCAGCACGCCGAAGCGGATGGGCATATTGATAAGCGGCAGGCTCGTCACGATCGTGAATACGATTGCGATGGCGAAAACCTTCAGGCCGCGCTTCGTATTGCTTCTGGAAAACTGCGAGGACAGGCCCGACAGGAAAATAAACAGGCCGGCGAAAAAATAATGCAGGACATCGAAAACGGGGTTTGAAAACAGCCATTCCGGCGCGCCCAGAAATTCCACCAGATCAAAAAGCAGGTGATGGATAACCATGAGCAGGACCGAAAAGCCGCGCGCGGCGTCGATGAGGTCAATGCGTCTTCTCTCGGGCGCGCGCTCCGTACTCATACGTTGAACCTGTACGTGACGACGTCGCCGTCCTTCATGACGTAGTCCTTCCCCTCGGAGCGGATGAGGCCCTTTTCGCGGGCGGCCGCCATCGTCCCGCACGCCTTGAGGTCCGCGAAGGCGACGACCTCCGCGCGGATGAAGCCGCGCTCGAAGTCCGAGTGGATCTTCCCGGCCGCCTGCGGCGCCCTCGTCCCGTTTTTGATCGTCCACGCCCGCACCTCGTCGGCGCCGGCCGTCAGAAACGAGATGAGCCCCAGAAGGCTGTAGGAGCACTTGATCAGGCGGTCGAGGCCCGACTCTTTTATGCCAAGCTCCTCCAGAAACAGCTGCTTGTCCTCGTCGTCGAGCTGGGCGATCTCCTGCTCGGTCTTGGCGCAGACAGGCAGGACGAGGCTGCCTTCCTGGTCGGCGTACGCCTTGACGGCCGCGTAATACGCGTTTTGCTCGTAGCCGGCAGTAAAGCTCTCCTCGTCCATGTTGGCGGCGTAGATGACGGGCTTGAGGCTCAGAAGCTCGGACGTCGCGACGAGCGCCCGGTCCTCCTCGGAGCAGTCGTAGCTGCGGGCGGTGCGCCCGTCGTTTAAATGCGCGGCAAGGCCCTCGAACACTTCCGCCTCGCGCAGGTACTTTTTATCACCTTTTGCGGCCTTTCTGGCCTTGTCGACCCGCCGCTCCGCCATTTCCAGGTCGGCCAAAACGAGCTCGAGATGGATGATCTCGATATCGCGCACGGGGTCGGCGTTCCCTTCGACGTGCACCACGTCCGGATCGTCAAAACAGCGCACGACGTGGACGATCGCGTCGGTCGCGCGGATGTGGCTTAAAAATTTGTTGCCGAGCCCCTCGCCCTTCGACGCGCCCCGCACGAGCCCCGCGATGTCGACAAACTCGATGACGGCCGGGGTGTATTTTTTTGGCGCGTACATGTCCCGGAGAAAATCGAGCCGTTCGTCGGGAACCGTCACGACGCCGACGTTCGGGTCGATTGTGCAAAACGGATAATTGGCGCTGTCGGCGCCCGCGTTCGTAATGGCGTTGAACAAGGTGGACTTGCCGACGTTCGGCAGTCCCACGATGCCGAGTTTCATAGTGTTTCCCCTTATTTTTCCTTTGCGATATAAGCGATGCCCGCCGAACCCGGCCCCACGTGCGTGCCGACGATGATGCCGATATCTGTCTCAAAATAATCCGTGATCCCGAAGAGCCCCGAGAAGTACGCCACGGTTTCCTCCAAAAAAGCCGGCGCGTTGATGTGACCGAAGCCGACCAGATACTCAAGGTCCGGCGGGTCGGCCTGCATGTGCTCGTTGATCATGCCCAGCCCCGCCTTCAGGCCGCGCGACTTCCCGATGGAGACGACCTTTCCGTCCCGGATCGAGATGAGCGGATTGATTCCCAGAAGCCCGCCGACAAACGCCGTCGTCGTGGAGATGCGGCCGCTCATCTTGAGGTACTTGAGCGTATCGATCACGGCGAACAGGCGCACGCGCTTCGTCAGCCGGCGGATCGCCTCGGCGATCTCGGGAGCCGTTTTACCGGCGTCCCGGAACCTCACGGCCAGACGGACAAGCAGCGACAGCTCGAAGGTGGCAACGCGCGAATCGACGACGTGGATTTTTTCTTCGTCCACCAGCTCGCGCGCCACCTCGGCCGACTGGTATGTACCGGACATATCCGAGGAGATGAAGATGCCGACGACATCGTCCCCGGCGTCGACAAACTGCTGGAACAGGTGCGTAAATTCCCCGGGCGGGACCTGCGAGGTCGTCGGTATGGAGTCGGCGGCGGCCAGCTTCTCAAAGAACTCCCTGTTCGACAGGTCGATCCCGTCCCGGTACGATTCGCCGAGAAAGTGCACGGTCAGGGGAACGATCGTGATACCGAGCGTACGTCCCTCCGCCTGTGTGATATCGCTGGTACTGTCTGTCACAATCCTGACCATAGTAGACTCCTTATCGTTTTTGTGGCCTGTAAGCCCGCAACAGTATATGTCCCGATCAGCGCGATACAGACTGATTATACGATATTTAGTCCCTCCGGGCAATACGTTTTATGCCATACACTCAGTATATTATACCCGCCTTGAGGTTAGCACACTCTAACATTTCTGTCAACAAAAAGCGCGCCGAAATTCGGGACGCCTCAGCCTGCGCCGGGATTTGGCGCGTAAAAAGAAAAACGCGCTCAGCATTCCGCTTGAACGCGTTTTTATAATGCCCGCCGCCGTCAGCTTTCGGGCGGCGCAAACACGACGAGCGCCGTTTCGGCGTTCGGATTGCCCGAAATGCCCGCGTATCCGTCCGTCAGGAGCACGCCGGCCGTATCGGCCGGTATTTCGATCCGCAGCGTGCCGTCTTCCGTCAGGGTCGAGTCCATGCCCTCCAAAATCTCGGGCAGCTGACCGTCGAAATAAAACACGGCCGAGTATTTCTTTAACAGCTCCGAGTCGGTCCGCATGTCCGCGGGCTGCTCCGCAGACGGCTCGGGCGACACGTCCCGCGCTTCGACCGCATCGGTCGCGTAGATCATCGGGGCCTGGTCCGCCGGAACGCTTTCGGCGCCGTTTTCGTCGCTTGCCGCGCCGCCGGCTGCGGAAGTGCTGTCTGCCGTCATTTCGGAGCCGAGCATACCGCCGTCCAGAGCCGATTCCTGCGTGATCCATTCATTATCCGCCGCCGGGGCAGCCGACGGCGCGCTCATGGCCGCGTCCTTCGAGCTCGACGACCGCCCGCCCAGAAGCGGCGCGGCGATCAGCACGAGCGCCAGGCAGGCCGCCGCCGCGGCAAACGTGATAACAGCGTTCCGGATCGTCTTGCCCCGGTCCGGCATGCGCACGAACTTTCCATCCGGCAGCTTTTTGATCGCCGCCATGACGTTGTCCGTAAAATCCGCCGGGGGTTCCGCCAGGGATTCCGCCGCGGCCGCGGCAATGTTTTTATAAGCCGACAGGACGGACCGGCATGACGGGCATTGCTCCAAGTGCCGCTCCAGTTCACGCCTTTCCGGCTCGGCCAGCTCGCCGTCAACATAACGGCTGATCAAATCTGTCATCTGCCTGCACTCAGCCATGCGGATCCACCTCCTTGCCGGTTTTTTGACGGCTGCCGTACGAAAATGTTCCGTAGCCGTTTAAGATGACCACCAGGCTTTGTCTTGCCCGTGAAAGCCGCGACTTGACGGTGCCCTCGTTGATCCCGAGCGCCACGGCGATTTCGTCGTAGCTCATGCCCGTCATCTCCCGCATAACCAGGATCTCCCGGTGCTTGTCCGGCAGAGCGGCGATCCCCTTCGCCACCGCCTCGCGAAGCTCCTGGCGCTCGGCCTGGCTGGCCGGTTCGTAGCGCGTGTCCGGGATCTCCAGCTCGAGCGTTTCGCCGTCGTCGTCCGAGATGGTGAGCGGCAGCTCCGGTCTTCGTTTCCTTTTGCGGAGAAAATCGATACATATATTATATGTAAGCCGGTACAGCCAAACGGAAAACCGGCTTTCCGCCCGGAAGTTTTTAAGGCCGGTGTAGGCCTTGATAAACGCTTCCTGCGAGATGTCCAGGGCGTCTTCCTCGTTTCCCGTCATTTTTAGCGCAAGGTTGTAGACCTTTTTCTGGTTGTCCCGGACGAGCGCCTCGAACGCGTCCGCATCGCCGGCGCACACCTTACTTATAACCGCCTTTTCTTCAGTGGCCGTCATTGTCTCACCTCAATTCCCTCTTGATCGTATCGGCAACGGCATAAATGTCGTCCAGCGTTTCGATCCGCGAGATTTTTTCCCTGAAATATCCCGCGTGCCGGACGCCCTTCAAATACCACGCAAAATGCTTCCTGGCCTCCAGGCAGGCGATCTTTTCGCCTTTGTACCGCCCGGCCAGCTCAAACTGCGCGACGGCGGTATCGATCCGCTCGCCGAGCGGCGGCCGCGGCGGGATCGCCTCGCCGTCCAGCGCCGCTTTGGCCTCGGCAAACAGCCAGGGGTTACCGAACGCGCCTCGCCCGATCATGACCATGTCGGCGCCCGTATATTTCAGGATCCGCACCGCGTCTTCGGCTGTAAAGACGTCGCCGTTTGCCAGCACGGGGATGCGCACGGCCTGCTTGACCGCCTTGATGACGTCCCAGTCGGCAACGCCCGAGTACATCTGCACGCGCGTGCGCCCGTGGACGGTGACGGCGGAAGCGCCGGCGTCCTCGGCCATCCTGGCAAACGAGACGGCGTTGACGTTCCCCTTGTCCCAGCCCTTGCGTATCTTGACGGTCACGGGACAGTCCACACTCACGCGCACGGATTCGATGATCCGCGCGGCTTTGTCGGGATCGAGCATGAGGGCGCTTCCGTCGCCGCTTTTGACAACCTTGCCGACGG